>NZ_JASKYR010000284.1:0-9420 GCF_041028215.1 Streptomyces flavofungini | reverse complement strand
CGGGGCGTTCCAGGGTGGGGCGGGTGGCGTGGACGGCGGCTCCCGCGCCGAACGACACCCTTCGCGGTGCAGGCGGGCGACGGCGTGAGCGGTGGCGCAGTCGGCATCCAGGGTGAGCAGGACGTCGAGGATGGCCCGCGAAAGCGCAGGACCTTGACGTGAGGGCGGGCAGCCTTGACCAGCTCGGCCAGGGCCACATCGCCATCGACAAGACACTGGCCACCTCGGCCGAGGTCCAGGTCGGCGACCGGATGCCGCTGTATCTCCCGGACGGCACCAAGGTCCGTCCCGTGGTCGTCGCGGTCTACGGTCGCGGCCCCGGCCTGGCCACGGTCACCATGGACCGAGCCTCCCTCAACGGCCACGTCACCCAGCACTTCGACAGCACGCTGCTGGTACGAGGTGGTTCGGCCGCGCCGCTCGCAGCCCTGGGAGAGGTCACCGATGCCTCCGCCTACACCACTGAGCTGAGCCTCGACGCGAAGACGGGCGCTTGGTCGAACTACATGATGGCCGCGGTTTTGGGCGGCTTCGCTGCCATAGCCGCCATCAACACCTTGGTGATGACGGTCCTCGACCGCCGCCGCGAGCTGGACACCTTGCGTCTCGTCGGCGCCACCCGCGGCCAGGTGATGCGGATGCTGCGCTGGGAGGGCCTGCTGGTCTTCACCGTCGGCCTCCTTCTCGGCACCGCGATCGCCGCGGCCACACTGTTCCCAATGATGAGCGGTCTGACCGGCGAGGCTCCCTATGTGCCTCCGCTGATCTACGGGGCGTTCGCGGCAGTCGGCGGAATCCTGTCGTTGCTGGCGGTCACCTTTCCGGCCAGAGCAGCACTGCGCCGGTGGTCATAACGCGCGGCAACCAGCACGCGGTGCGCAGCACACCCAGCAGCTTGCCGGGGTCCGTCAGGCATCGCACGCGCGAGAGATCGGCAGGCGCGGCAGTCGGGTTGTTCTCAGCGTGGCAGGCCGTCGAGGATGAGGTCGAGGGTGAAGTCGAAGCGGTCGTGCCCTGTACCTGAGGTCAGCTCGGCGGCGTGCTTGCGGGTCTTGGGGAACGTGTCGGCGGGCAGCGCGGTGAAGCGGCGGACCAGTTCGTCGTGGCTGAGCACCCACTCGTCGTCCTCGCTCTTTCTGCGCCGCAGAACCAGGGAGTGTTCCAGCGCGTAGCCCGCCACGTAGAGCGAGAGCGCGTCCATGGCCCAGGCGGCGGCCTGCGGCTGGACGTCTCCGGCGAGCAGGATGGCCAGCAGGCCCTCGCTGACGCGCAGGGTCTCCAGGTTCGTCGGCACCATGGCCAGTGCCGCCCGCGAGATGCCCGGGTACTCGAGGTACAGATCCCGCATCTGGGTCAGGACGTCACGCAGTTGCTGCCGCCAAGCGGCGGGGTCGGGTTCGGGGAGCTCGATGCGCGAGCACAGGCGGCCGACGATCAGGTCGTCGAGGTCGTCCCGGTTGACGATGTGCGCGTACAGGGCGGACGGGGCGGTGCCCAGGACGGCGGTGACCCGGCGCACCGTGAGCGCGTCGTAGCCCTCGGTCGCGCACACCTGGAGGGCCGCGTCGGTGATCCGGTTCAGCGTCAGCGGCTCGCGGCGCTGAGCAGAGCGGGCGGTGGTCGTGTCGGACTGAGCGTGACGGGCGGCGCGGCGCTGCCTGGGGTCGGTGGCCATGCGTCCATTGTACCGAGATCTGAACTAAGTTCATCGAGGAGTATCCTGTTCATTAGTACTGAACAAAGTTCATCCGGACGAAGCGAGTGCCTCGCCGCCTCGCCTCCCCCTCTGGAAGGGAAACCGCCATGACCGTCAAGACCGCTCTGATCACAGGGGTCGGCCGCCAGGCCGGGCTGGGCTTCGCCACCGCCCGGCAACTCGCCGGGGAGGGCTTCCACGTCGTCCTCACCGCCCGCCGCCTGGCAGCCGTCGAACCGCTGGCCGCACGGCTGCGCGAAGAAGGACATGAGGCCACAGCCCTGCGCCTGGACCTGTCTGACCAGGGCAGCATGCGCGAGGTGGCCGACCGCCTCGCCCGGGATTTCGGCCGCCTTGACGCCCTGATCAACAATGCCAGTGCCATGCCCGACTTCCGGGTCCTGTCCGCACTCGATGCCGACATGGACGACGTGCGCGCCGCGATGGAGGTCTCCGTGCTGGGCCCGTGGACGCTGACCCAGGCACTGGTCCCGCTGCTGACCGCGGCGCCCGCCGCGCGGATCGTCAACGTCTCCAGCCTGTCCGCCCAGCAGATCGCCACCGGCCTGGATCTCGGAGCGCCCCTGCGCTCCCCGGCCTACTCCATGGCCAAGTACATGCTCAACGCCCTCACCGGCGTCCTGGCCCGTGCACTGGCGGATACCCGTGTCCTGGTCAACGCCGTGGACCCGGGCAACACCGCCACGCATCCCGAGCGCGGCGACGACGGAACCGACCGCCCGGCCGCCGAGAGCGCCCGCGACATCGTCCGGGCCGCCACCCTGGGCACCGACGGCCCCACCGGCCAGCTGTTCAGCGACGGCCGCACCTCCGTCTGAAACCCGCTCCAGGCCCCGCGGCGCCCGCGAGCCCGAATCGAGAACCACGTATGTCCGACACTCCCGCCCTCACACTCGCCGACCGACTCTCCGTACCGCCCGACCGGCGCTGGTGGATCCTGGCCGTGATCTGCCTGGCGCAGCTCATGGACGTCCTCGACGTCACCATCGTCAACATCGCCCTGCCACATGCCCAGGCCGACCTCGGCTTCTCCGACGGCGACCGGCAGTGGATCGTCACCGCCTACTCGCTGACCTTCGCCAGCCTGCTGCTGCCGTCGGGGCGCGTCTGTGACCTCGTCGGCCCGCGCACGATGCTCCTGATCGGCCTGGCCGCATTCGCCTGCGCCTCCGCGCTGGGCGGCGCCACCCCGAACTTCGGCATCCTGGTCACCGCCCGCGCCCTGCAAGGCGCCGCCGGCGCGGTGATCGCCCCAGCCGCGCTGGCCCTCCTGTCGACCACCTTCACCCAGACCAAGGAACGGGCCAGAGCGTTCGCCGTGTTCGGCGCGGTCTCCGGTTCCGGCGCCGCGGTCGGCATGCTGCTGGGCGGGGCCCTGACCCAGTACCTCGACTGGCGCTTCACTCTCTACGTCAACGTGGCCATCGCCGCAGCCGCGATCATCGGCGCCCTGCTGCTCATCCCGCGCCGGCCCAAGCCGGAGCAGCGACCCCACCTGGACGTTGCCGGTACCGTCCTCGTCTCCACCGGCTTGTTCTGCGTCGTCTACGGCTTGGCCGCCGTGGAGTCGCACCCGTGGAGCTCCCCGGCCACCTGGGGTTTCCTGACTGCCGGCGCCGTCCTGCTCGCGGCTTTCGCCTGGTGGCAGAACCGCACCGCCCACCCGCTGCTGCCCCCGCGCATCATCGTGAACCGGAACCGCGGCGGCTCCCACCTCGCCATCCTCATCGCCGGGATCGGCCTGTTCGGGGCGTTCCTGTTCCTCAACTTCTACCTCCAGGGCACCTTGCACTACACGCCCCTGATGACCGGGCTGGCGTTCCTGCCCATGGTCGGCACCCTGGTGGTGGCCGGCGGGATCGCCACCACCCAGCTCTACCCGCGCCTCGGCGCCAGGGTCCCGGTCGCCATCGGCATGCTCATCGCCGCAGCCGCCATGGCCTGGCTCACCCGCATCGGCTCCCACAGCACCTACGCCGAAGCCGTCCTCGGCCCGCTGCTGGTGTTCGGGCTCGGCATCGGCGCCACCATCGCTCCCGCGATGAGCGCCGGCACCGCGGGGGTGCGACCCGGGGACGCGGGCATCGCCTCCGCCACCGTCAACGCCGCCCAGCAGATCGGCGGCTCGACCGGCACCGCGCTGCTCAATTCCCTGGCCGCCTCCGCACTGGCCCGCTACCTCGTCGGCAAGGACCCTGCCAGCCCAACCGACCGCGCCGACGCCGTGCTTCACAGCTACAGCACCGCGTTCTGGGCCACCAGCGCGATCTTCGCAGCGGGAGCCGTCGTCTGCGGCCTGATCCTGCCGACCCAAAGACCCGACCCGGCCGACCTCCCCCCACCCACCACGTGACACCCCCCCCCCCCCCCCCCCCCCCCGCCCGCGAGACGGCGCCGCCGGACCATCTCCCATGACACCGGGGAGGCAGCCCACCACCAGCTCAACCCGAACCCAAGCAGTACATGCGCTTCGACGCGACCGCGTGCGGACGGCGCATGCTGGGCAGTTGGTCGGCCCGCAAGGTGTTCTTCCTGCGAGCCTGCGAGAATGGTTCGGGGAAGTCCACGCTGGTGGAGGCCATCGCCGAGGGCTTCGGCCTGGATTCCTGGGGCGGCTTGGAACTGCTCGGCCACATCGACCAACTGGACAAGAGTGGCGGGCAGCGGTGCCGACCACGCGTCGGGCCGGTGGCTGCGCTCGGCCGGGCGGGCCGCCGCCCACGGCGAGGTGAAGATCGTCGATCCCGCCGGGCGCGAGGTGGAGCCGGGGACGGTCGGTGTGATCGCCCTGTGGGGCGATCACATCATGCAGGGCTACTGGCGCAAGCCCGAGGAGAGCGCCGCGGCCCTGCGCGGGGGGGGGGCTGCACACCGGTGACGGCGCCTGCATGGACGAGGAGGGGTACGTCTTCGTGGTCGACCGCCTCAAGGACATGATCGTTTCGGGTGGCGAGAACGTCTACTCGGCCGAGGTGGAGAACGCGATCGTCCGGCATCCGGCCGTCGCCTCCTTCGCCGTGATCGGTGTACAGGACGCCGACTGGGGCGAGCGCGTCCATGCGGTCATCGTCCTCAGGGCGGGGCGGACCCTCACCGCGGAGGAGGTCCGCAAGCACGCCAAGACCCTGATCGCCGGGTACAAGGCGCCCCGCAGCGTCGAGTTCGCCGACGCCCTGCCCCTGTCACCGGCGCGCATGATCCTCAAGCGCGAACTGCAGGCGCCGCGCTGGGATCAGCACGACCGCGCCGTCCAGTGACCGCCGCCGCCAGGGGCGCGGCGGCGCGGGGCGTCAGGTGGTCTCGCGGACGATGAGCTGCGGGACGAGCAGAGTGCGTACGGGGGTCTGCTGCGGCTTCTCGATCAGGGAGCGCAGCAGCTCCGCGGCGCGGGCGCCGGATTCGGCGAAGGGCTGGCGGACGGTGGTGAGGCCGAGGGCCTCCGCGAGCGGTCCGTCGTCGAAGCCCGCGACGGCGACGGCGTCAGGCACGGTGACCTTGGCGGCGCGCAGCCCCGCGAGGAAGCCCGCGGCCAGGAGGTCGTGGTGGGCGATGACCGCGGTGGGCCGGTCGGCGCCGTGTGCGAAGTCTGCGGCGCACGTTCGTGCGGAGGGCAGGTCGTTGCCCGCGAGCACCAGGTCCTCGAAGTCCGGTGCGGCGCCGTCCGTCTCGCGCAGGGCGCGGGTGACTCCCTGGAGCCTGAGCTTGCCGGCGGAGGTGTAGGCGGGCGAGCGGTAGGGCTCGTGCAGGTAGGTCAGGCGCCGGTGTCCGCGGCTCAGCAGGTGGCGGGCCAGCAGGTAGCCGGCCTGTTCGTCGTCGAAGGTGACACTGGAGAACTCGTCGTTGAGTGAGTCCACCAGCACGGTCGGCGGCCCCCACTTGTGCAGGCGGTCGGCGCCCTTCTTGCCCAGCGGCACACCCATGACCAGCAGTCCGTCGACGTCGCCGCGCACGGGCAGGGTCTCCAGCATCGGGGAGGCGGACTCGGTGGCCGGCGGGGTGTCGTGCACCACGACCTCGACGTCGTGGTCGCCGAAGGTCTTCAGGATGCCGACCAGCCGGGTCCCGTACGTGGCGTAGCTGCTGAAGGGTGCCACGACGGCGATGCGTCCGCTGCGGCGGCGGGCCCGCTCGGAGACGGTGCTGCCGGGCCGGTAGCCCAGCTCACCCGCGACCGTGATGATCCGGTCGCGGGTCTTCGGGCTGACCCGGTCGGGGTGGTTCAGCGCGAGCGAGACCGTCGAGATGCTCACGCCTGCGGCCTCGGCCACCTGATAGATCGTCACGTCGCCTTTTCCCACCTGAGCAGCCTATACAAGCCCGCCCGACTCCCGTCATCAGATGGTTGACCGGCCTTCGATCGAAGTTTAAAGTGTTTTGTCGAAGCACTTCGATGGAGGTTTGATGGTGAACGTCCCGGAGCTGGCCCGCGCCGCAGGCGCCGAGCCCGCCGTCGTGGACTGGCTCGTGGCCCTCGGTGAGATCGCGGAAGGCCTTCCCGAACTCCAGTCCCCCGATCCGGCCCGCCGCCGCCACGCGGCGCTCGTCCTGTCCGACACACTGGCCAGGCGGTTCACCCTGACCGGCGACGCACAGTGCACGGTGAGCGAGCATCACGTGCCCACCCGGGCCGGTTCGGTCACGGTCCTGCGCTATCAGCCGCCCGGGCAGGACCGGGTGGGGCTCGGGCACCTGTCCCTGCACGGCGGCGGCTTCACCCTGGGCAGCGTCCAGGAGGTGGTCAACGACCGGCTGCTGCGCCACCGGGCCGCGGCCAGCGGCGCCGACATCTTCGCCGTGGACTACCGGCTCGCCCCCGAGCACCCCTTTCCCGCCGGTCTTGAGGACTGCGTCGACGCCTTGCGCTGGCTCATCGACGCGGCTCCCCGGTTCGGCATCGCCCCCGACCGCATAGGCGTCGGCGGCGCCTCGGCGGGCGGCAACCTCGCCGCACTGGTCGCGGCGCACGCACGCGACAGCGGCCTGCCGCTGGACCACCAGATCCTCGAGGTCCCCGGAGCGAGCCTGCACATCGACCAGGACGACTCCTACCAGCGTTTCAGCACGCTGTCCGACTTCGGCGACCTCACCGAACTCCGCGCCCTGTACCTGGGCACCGGCGCCCCGGCCGGCCCGTGGACGGCGCCCGCCGAGATCACCGACCTCAGCGGCCTGCCGCCCGCCCTGGTACTCACCGCCGAACTCGACCCGCTGCGCGACAGCGGCGAGCGCTACGCGGCCCGCCTCGCCGACGCCGGCGTACCGACCCGGACCTGGCGCGCTCCCGGTCATCTGCACGGCTCGGTGTCCCTCACCGGGACGTCAGCGACCGCACGTGAGTGGCAGCACCGCGTCATCGACTTCCTGCACGCCCGGGCCCGCCGCACCGCCGGCGCCCTGTCCTGAACGGAGAACCACCATGCCCGTCGACGCCCACCTCATCCGCGCCCTCACCGCGCTCGGCATCCCCGCCCCGGAACCGGCCGACGACCCCGAGGAGCAGCGCAAGGCCGCCTTCGAGTTCGAGCAGGCGGTCTACCCCCACCTCGGGGCGACCGCGCCCGAGGTGCCGGTCCGCGAACACACCGTGCCGGTGGAAGGCCACCCCGACGTGCTCGTCCGCCTCTACTACCCCGGCGAGCCGACCTCCGGTGCCGGCCTGCCGGTGTGCCTGCACTTCTTCGGCGGCGGCTGGCGCCAGGGCGGCATCCACCACCCCAGCGTCGCCACCCACTGCGCCGTGCGGGCAGCCGAGGCGAACATCGTCGTCGCGGCGGTCTCCTACGCCCTGGCTCCCGAGCACCCCTACCCGACCGCGCTCGAACAGGGCTACGCCGCCCTGGAGTGGCTGGTGCGCGAGGCCGGTGCGCTCGGCGTCGACCCCCGGCGCATCGCCCTGTCCGGGCAGTCCGCGGGCGCCAACCTGGTGGCCGCGCTCACCCACGTCAACCGCGACCGGGCACGCCACCCGCTGGCCCTGCAGATCCTGGAGGTCCCCGGCCTCGATCTGACCCTGGGTCACGTCGACCGCGACGCCATCGAGATCACCGAAGCGCAGTGGGGCGATCTGGAGCACATGATCGCCGCCTATGTCCCCCGGGCCGAGGACCGGCGCTCCCCCTACGCCTCACCGCTGCTCGCCGAGGACCTCGGCGGCCTGCCGTCCGCCTACATCCTCACCGCCGAGTGCGATCCCTTCCGCGGCGACGGCGAGGCGTACGCGGCGGCCCTCGCCGCCGCAGGTGTCCCCGTGGCGGCGCTGCGCCTGGTGGGCCTGACCCACGAGGGCGGCCTGTACGAGCGGGCCTCCCTGACCGCACGCGCCGGGCAGGCGGCCATCACCACCGCCCTGCGCACCCTGCACGACTGATCCGCGCCCCCGCCAGCAGAAGGACGACGATGACCTCCACCGTGGAACGGGCCGAGGACGCCGACACAGCGGCGTTCCAGGGCCTGCCCCAGCGCAGACTGTTCCTGCCGCTGTTCGTGTTCGCCTACTTCGGTGTCGCACTCGCCGCCGTCTCCGCACCGGCCGTCAGCATCCCCTTGCGCCTGTCGGAGCTCGACCCCGAGCACAAGACGCAGATGCTCTCCCTGACCGTCGCCGTGGGCGGCGTCCTGGTCGTGCTGATCACGGCACCACTGGGCCGCTTCAGCGACGCGTCGACCGCCCGTTCCGGTATCCGGCGGCCCTTCATACTCGGCGGCTCGCTCCTGGGCACCGTCGGCATGCTCGTCCTCGCCCTCGCGCCGAACATCCCGGTCATCATGGTGGGCTGGATCCTCTCCCAGGCCGGGTTCGCCTCGACGAACATGGCGCTCAACGCACTGCTCGCCGACCAGATCCCGGCCCGCATCAGGGCCCGCGTGGCGGCGATGTTCGGGCTCAGCACCGGTATCGCCCCGGTGATCGGCAGTTCGCTGGTGGGGGCGCTGCCGGGTGATCCGCTGTACTGGTTCGGCATACCGGCCGCGATCGCCCTCGGTGCCAGCCTCGGTGTGGTCCTGGTGCTCAAGGACATCGTGCGCACCCGGGCCACGCCCGTCGACTGGCGCAGCCTGCTGCGCAGCTACTGGATCAACCCGCTGCGGCACAAGGACTTCGCCTGGGCGTGGGTGTGCCGGCTGCTCATCACCATGTCGCTCTTCACCGTCATCACCTACCTGCTGTACTTCCTCACCGACCAGCTCGGCATCGACTCCGAGGACGCCCCGTCCGCGCAGGGCACCGTCCTCGGCGTGTACTTCGTCTTCAGCGTCGTCACCACCCTGGTGTTCGGCTGGGTCTCCGACCGCACCGGCAGGCGCAAGACGATCGTGTGGACCTCGGCCCTCCTCACCGCCCTCGGACTGCTGATCAGCCTCTTCGCCCACGACCTGACCAGCTTCTGCGTGGGGATCGCCCTCGCCGGAATGGGGCAGGGCGCCTTCGTCTCCGTCGACGTCGCCATGATGACCGAGCTCCTGCCCGACCTGGACAGCGCCGGGACCGGCCAGGCCGTCATCGCGCTCTCCTACCAGCTGCCCGCCCTCATCGTCCCCGGTCTCGCGACCTTGCTGCTGGCCATCGGGGACGGCGGGCCGAACTACATCGCGCTCTTCACCGCCGCCGTCATCGCCTCGGCGGCCGGCGGGCTGGCCGTGCTGCCGATCAAGAACGTCCGCTAGCGGCGCCCCCTCCCCTGCGCCGACCCCCTGAACTGGAG
>NZ_JASKYR010000283.1:0-10301 GCF_041028215.1 Streptomyces flavofungini | reverse complement strand
GGGTCCGGTGGCGGGGTCCGTGGCCCCGGAGACGTATGTCACGAGATCGGTGTGGAGCACGCGCGTCCGAGGGTCGGCGAGCGCCGCGGCGGAGAGCGGGGCGAGGGGGCCCTCGCGGTGCCAGTCGATGATCGCCGCCTCGCGCTCCACGACGGTGACGCGTCCCCAGCGGGGGTCGGCGGCGGCGTGCGCCAGCGAGAACCCCACGCCGAGGCCGCCGATCAGGACGCTGGGCTCCGCCCGGTCGTCGAGGGCGTCGCGTGCCGCGTCGACGAGCAGACGCTCGGAGCGGCCGTCGGAGGTGTCCATCAGGAAACAGCCGTTGGCGATGATCTGCAGCAGCTCACCGTGGCGCCGCAGCACGACCTCGCCGTACGGGCCCTCGCGCCGGTCGAGGACGACGGGGGCAGTGGTGTCGGTCAGCATGATCCCCAGCGTATGAAAGGTGGCGTGCGGGTACGAGGACAACGCGGAAGTCGCCTTCCGGGTTGCTGTGAATCGCGTCGCACGTGGCGTCGGTCATAGACAACGGCCGAAAAAGGAGCAAAGGGTGGGGCGGGAACGCCGGAAGGAGCCCCAGTCACGTGAACCAGAGCGCCGAGCCCACGGACGTCGCCCGCGCCCCCGGCGCCCCGGAACGCACCTCTCTGAACGCCATTCCGGCCCAACCGGCACACCGGCCCGCGCGGCCGTCCGGGCCGGGGGAGCCGTCCGGGCCGGAGGAGCGGTCCGGACCCGCGTGTCGCTCCGGCGCCGTCGGTCCGCCCGCCGGAGCGGGGTCACGGCAGGCCCCCGCGCCCGGCGCCGCCGAGGCCCCCGCCCGTGCCCGGACGGCCGCGCGGGGCGTCCTGCGGCTGCTTCCGGGGCCCAAGAGGACGCCCTTCACCTTCGCGTACACGCTCGTCCTCGCGCTCACGTCGCTCGTCACCCAGTACGCGGACCCGGGGCTCGTCTCCTCGCTGCTGCACGGGTCGAGCACGGATGTGGCCCACCTCACGCACAGCCCCGCCCTCGTCCTGGTCGCCAGCGCGCTGTGGATCGCGGGCGGGATCACCTCTCCGTACGCCATCGGGTTCCTGCTGGTCCTGACCGCCCTGGAGCGGCGCATCGGCGGTCTGCGCACCGCCGGGGTCTTCCTGCTCGGCCATGTCGTCGCCACGCTCGCCACGGAGGTCCCCGTCGGCCTCTCGGTCCTCGCGGGCCATCTGCCGGACAGCTCGCTGCACCGCCTCGACTACGGCATCAGCTTCGGCGTGGCCGCCAGCGTCGGGGCGCTCGCGGGGCTGCTCCCGTCCTGGGCGCGGTGGACCGTCCTCGCCGGGTTCGGCTGGGTCCTGGTGGACGACCTGATCGCGTTCGCGGACCCGATGACCAACTGGGGCCACCTCCTCGCCCTCGCCATCGGCGTCGCCACCTGGCCGCTGCTCCGGCGCGCCCGCTACGCGGCGACCGCCTCCACCACCGAGGGGAACGCCGCCGTCGGCAGCACCCGCGTCAGCCTGAGCCCCGCCGCCGCGAGCAGCGCGGCGAACTCCTCCCGCGTCCGCTCCTGACCGTTCACCACCGCGGCCATGGCGAGGTCCATGGCCTTGCCGGGGTGCGGTGCGTTGCCCTCGGGGAGCACGGACTCGACGACGATCACGCGGGCGTCGCGGGCCATCGCCGCGCGGCAGTTGCGCAGGATGCGCAGGCAGTCCTCGTCGGGCCAGTCGTGCAGGACGTGCTTGAGCACGTAGAGGTCGCCGCCCCCCGGCACCTCGGTGAAGAAGTCGCCCGACTCGGCGCTCCACCGGCCCCGCACCGCCTCGTCCCCGGCCAGGACGTGCGAGCTGACCGCGGGCGTCTGGTCGAAGAGCACGCCCGCCAGGCCGGGGTGCCCGCGCAGGACGGCCAGGAGCAGCCCGCCGCGCCCGCCGCCGACGTCCACCACCCTGCCCTGCCCGGGGAAGGGGTACGTCCGCGCCACCACCGCGTCGACCCGGGCCGACAGTGAGGTCATCCCGGAGTCGAACAGCTCCCGCAGCTCCGGGTCCTTGGCGAGGTGGGCGAAGAGCGGCTCGCCGAAGATCCGCTCGAAGGACGGGCCCGCCTTGCGCACCGTCTCCTCAAGACCGGCCGACGTCCGCAGGAACGTGGGGTCGGTCAGCATCAGGACCGCCGCGTGCTGGGAGTGCTCGACGTCCAAACGCAGGGCATCGGCGGCCGGGGTGAGGTGGAAGGCGCCCGTCTCGTCCTCCCGGAAGACGCCGCGCGTGGCGAGGTAGCGCAGGACGCGCCGCAGGTGCCCGGCGTCGGTGCCGGTCGCCTCGGCCAGTTCGGCGGCGCCGCGCGGGCCCGCCGCGAGCAGGTCGGGCACCCGGCAGCGCGCGGCCGTGCGCAGGGCGGCGGAGAAGAGGTGCCCGAGGGCATGCTCGATGAGCTGACCGGTGATGTCCGGCTCCCCGGCGATGTCGCGTCCGTCGGTCGTGTCCACCGTGGTTCTCCCCCTCGGTTCCGGAAGCCACCACGGTCCCGGCGTGGCGTCGATCCGTACAGGGGCGCGGCGTGCGGCCCGGCGCATTTCCGACGATCGCTCAGAGCGAACATCGATCGGGGAACACCGGAGCGCTCATAAGCATTGAGTCCATACAGCTCAACTTGAATGCCGAAGGGGAGATCATGGCTACTGAGTCCACCTCGTACACACCGCTCACTCTGCCTGTGCTGCCGCTCGACGACGAGGTGGTCCTGCCCGGCATGGTGGTCCCGTTCGACCTCTCCGACGCCGATGTGCGCGCCGCCGTCGAGGCCGCGCAGGCCGCCG
Source organism: Streptomyces flavofungini (assembly GCF_041028215.1). Taxonomy (GTDB): domain Bacteria; phylum Actinomycetota; class Actinomycetes; order Streptomycetales; family Streptomycetaceae; genus Streptomyces; species Streptomyces flavofungini_B. Next base: position 7,498 of record NZ_JASKYR010000283.1, on the reverse strand, counting down.
CGCGCTCCGAGGGCGACAGCAAGCCGAAGGTGCTGCTTGTTCCGCGCATCGACGGGACGTACGCCGCCACCGGCGTGCTCGGCACCGTCGAGCAGGTCGGGCGGCTCGCGGACGGCGACCCCGGCGCGCTGATCCGCGGCCGGGGCCGGGTGCGCATCGGCGCGGGGACGACCGGCCCCGGCGCGGCCCTCTGGGTCGAGGGCACGAGGGTCGACGACTCCGTTCCCGAGCCCCTGCCCGGTGCCGTCACCGAGCTGGTCAAGGAGTACAAGGCGCTCGCCACCAGCTGGCTGAAGAAGCGCGGTGCCTGGCAGGTCGTGGACCGCGTCACCCAGATCGACGACGTCTCCGCGCTCGCCGACAACTCCGGCTACTCACCGTTCCTCACCACCCAGCAGAAGATCGAGCTCCTGGAGACCGAGGACGCGGTCGCCCGCCTCAGGCTCGCCACCGAGCAGCTCCGCGAGCACCTCGCCGAGCAGGACGTGGCCGAGTCCATCGCCAAGGACGTGCAGGAGGGCGTGGACAAGCAGCAGCGCGAGTTCCTGCTGCGCCGCCAGCTCGACGCCGTACGCAAGGAGCTGCGCGAGCTCAACGGCGACAGCAAGGACGCGGCCGAGGAGTCCGACGACTACCGCGCCCGCGTCGAGGCCGCCGACCTGCCCGAGAAGGTCCGCGAGGCCGCCCTCAAGGAGGTCGAGAAGCTGGAGCGCGCGAGCGACCAGTCGCCCGAGGGCTCCTGGATCAGGACCTGGCTCGACACCGTCCTCGAACTGCCGTGGAACGAACGGACCGATGACAGCGCTTCCGCGTACGACATCAGGGGCGCCCAGGAGATCCTGGACGCCGAGCACGCGGGCCTCCAGGACGTGAAGGAGCGCATCACCGAGTACCTCGCGGTGCGCAAGCGCCGCTCCGACCGCGGTCTCGGCGTCGTCGGCGGCCGCCGCGGCGGCGCCGTGCTGGCCCTCGTGGGCCCTCCGGGCGTCGGCAAGACGAGCCTCGGCGAGTCCGTCGCGCACGCCATGGGCCGCAAGTTCGTGCGGGTCGCGCTCGGCGGCGTGCGCGACGAGGCGGAGATCCGCGGCCACCGCCGTACATACGTGGGGGCGCTGCCCGGACGGATCGTGCGGGCCATCAAGGAGGCCGGTTCCATGAACCCGGTCGTGCTCCTCGACGAGATCGACAAGGTGGGCTCCGACTTCCGGGGCGACCCGGCCGCCGCCCTCCTCGAAGTCCTCGACCCGGCCCAGAACCACACCTTCAGGGACCACTACCTGGAGGTCGAGCTGGACCTCAGCGACGTCGTCTTCCTCGCCACGGCCAACGTCCTCGAAGCCATCCCCGAGGCGCTGCTCGACCGCATGGAGCTCGTGCGCCTCGACGGCTACACCGAGGACGAGAAGGTCGTCATCGCCCGCGACCACCTGCTCCCGCGCCAGCTGGAGCGGGCGGGCCTGGACAAGGACGAGGTGGTCCTCGACGAGAGCGCGCTGCGCAAGCTCGCCGGTGAGTACACGCGCGAGGCGGGCGTCCGCAATCTGGAGCGCTCCGTGGCCCGGCTGCTCCGCAAGGTCGCGGCCCAGCACGAACTGGGCGACCGTGAACTGCCCTTCACCGTCACGGACGCCGATCTGCGCGGACTGATCGGGCGTCCGCACCACGTGCCCGAGTCCGCCCAGGACCCGGCCGAGCGCCGCACCGCCGTGCCGGGCGTGGCGACCGGGCTCGCGGTCACCGGCGCGGGCGGCGACGTGCTCTTCGTGGAGGCGTCGCTCGCCGACCCCGAGACCGGCGCGTCCGGGCTCACCCTGACCGGCCAGCTCGGGGACGTCATGAAGGAGTCGGCGCAGATCGCGCTGAGCTTCCTGCGCTCGCACGGCGCCGAGCTGGAGCTGCCCGTGGGCGACCTCAAGGACCGGGGCGTGCACATCCACTTCCCGGCGGGCGCGGTCCCCAAGGACGGCCCGAGCGCGGGCGTCACGCTGACCACCGCCCTCGCGTCGCTGCTCAGCGGGCGTCTGGTCCGTACGGACGTGGCGATGACCGGGGAGATCTCGCTGACCGGCCGGGTCCTGCCGATCGGCGGCGTCAAGCAGAAGCTGCTCGCCGCGCACCGCGCCGGGGTCACCACGGTGATCATCCCCAAGCGGAACGAGGCGGACCTGGACGACGTGCCCGCCGAGGTCCTCCAGAAGCTCGACGTGCACGCGGTCACCGATGTGCGCCAGGTGCTGGAACTGGCGCTCACGGAGGCCGAGGTCAGGGTCGCCGCGGCGGCCTGAGGCGGCGAGCGCGACGGTGGCCGGTCCGGACTCGGGCCGGCCACCGCCGCATGGTCCCGGCCGCCGCGGCCGTACGGTCTCAGCCGTTGGCGAGCGCCACGACCCGGTCGAGGGCGCCGTTGAACTTGTTGTGGTCGCCGACCGTCGGGCCCGAGGAGGTGTACTGCCACATGGTCTGGAAGCCCCACCCGGCCGGGAGTTCACCGGGGCTGGTGTTGTAGCGGGCGATCCACAGCGGGTTGCTCGCGCCGAAGCCGCTGTAGTTGCCGGTGCACTGCTTCCACCAGCTCGTGGCGGTGTAGATCACCGCGTCGCGTCCGGTGCGCGCCTTGTAGGTGGTGAGGAAGTCCCTGATCCAGCTCACCATCGCCGACTGCGACTTGCCGAAGCAGGCGGCTCCGTAGGGGTTCCACTCGATGTCGAGCGCGCCCGGCAGCGTCCTGCCGTCGCGCGACCAGCCACCGCCGCCGCTCGCGAAGTAGTTGGCCTGGGCGGCGCCACTGGAGGTGTCGGGCGTCGCGAAGTGGTAGGCGCCGCGGATCATGCCGACGTTGTAGGAACCGTTGTACTGCTGGGCGAAGTAGGGGTTCTTGTACGAGGTGCTCTCGGTGGCCTTGACGTAGGCCCACTTCACCCCGCTGTTCCAGAGGGTCTGCCAGGCGACGTTGCCCTGGTGGCTGCTGACGTCGACGCCCTCGGTCTGGGCGGCGTCACCGCCCGTGGGACGGCCGCCCTGGCCGTCGTGCTCGATGACGCCCTGGCCGAGGCGGGCTGAGCCGCGCGGCGGGATGTCGTCCGCCCGGGCCGTGGTGGGGAGCGTGAGGAGGAGGGAGAGCGCGGTAAGTGCGGTGAGGAGAACTCCCGCAGGCGACAAGCGCGAGCGGCGGGCCGTTCCGGGTCTGTGCACGGGCATGTGCGTGCCTCCGAAGGCTCGGTGGTGCTCGGTGGGGACCTGTCCGACCTGTTCACCGGTTGTGGTGTGAACATGTCACTTGAAAAGCTACGCACGTAGACCACCGGCAGGGAAGAGGGTCAAGCCGCTGCCGTTGGTCCACTCCTGTGACGGACGCACCGGCGCGGCACCGTTCCGACCTTGCGAAATACTGGTCAGGCCGCTGTCGCCACGGCCGCGGCGAGGAAGCCTTCCGGCGGAAACTTTCAGAATCGGGAAAGCGGGACATGGGTGCTGCAGAAGAGGGCGTGCGGGGTGACGGCGGCACGGGCGCCGAGCCGGGGGCGGACCGTGAGTTCCTCTCCCTGGAACGGGAGTTGTCGCTCCTGATGCGCCGGGCACGGGCCTCGTCCGGCGAGATGGCGCGCCAGGTCCACCCCGACCTGGAGCCCGCCGCGTACGGCCTGCTCGTCTGCCTGGACGACGGCGGACCGCAGCGGGCCACCGACCTCGCCGCGTACATCGGTGTCGGCAAGGCGACCATGAGCCGCCAGCTCAGGGCCCTGGAGGAGCTCGGCCTCGTCTCCCGCGCACCCGACCCCGCGGACGGCCGCGCCTGGCTGATCCGGCTCACCCCGGACGGCCGCACCCGCTTCCGCACGGTCCGCGCCGCCCGGCGCGCCCAGTACGTGCGCAGGCTCCAGGGCTGGGACCGCGCCGAGGTCGCCGAGCTCGCGCGGCTGCTCGGGCAGCTCAACAGCAGCGCCGAGGGCTGAGAGCGGGCGGCGCTCCGCCAGCCGGCCGGGTCGGAAGGGCCGGGCCGGAAACGCCGGGTTAGAAGGGCCGGGCCGGAAACGCCGGGTCAGAACTCCGCGTAGACGACCGCCGCGTCGTCGTGGCGCTTGCCGCGCGGGAAGGCGAGGCGGTCGGGGTCGGCGCGCTCCAGCTCCCTGACCCGGTCGAGGAGGTGCTGCGGCCCCTCCTTGCGCAGGAGCGCCAGGCAGTCCGTCCAGTCGCCCTCGCGGAACGTCTCCACCCAGCGCGACGCCCCGTCGGTCAGCGCCGCCACCGCGGAGACCTCCGCGCGCGGCGCCTCGCCGGTGACCGCGCGCGGMSGWGGGGTCGGCGGCGGCCGTGAAGAAGCCGTCCTCGGCGTTGCGCAGGGCCTCCACCGCCGCCCCGTACGCGCGGCCCGCCACCTCACGCTCGGCCGAGCCGCGCGGCAGGGCGCGCACCTGGTCGCGGAGCGCCTGCACGGCGGGCGGCAGTTGGGCCAGGCGGCGGTCGAGGATCGCGGTCACCTCGCCGCCGGGCCCCGCGAGCAGGAGCGCCGAGTCGGAGAGGACCAGGTGCTCGACGCGCTCCGCGTCCCAACGCATGAGCACTACCGTTGCCTGAGGGGTGCGCGGGTGAGAAAGGTCACAGGTTGAACCATGCGCTTCGGCGGTACGCGAGATTGCCTCGGCCAAGATCTCAGGGAGCGTCATATCCCGTCGCGAAACGGACAGTTCCCCCAGTGCGCCACCCAGTCGGGCGGTGAACCAGGGAACGGAATGCAGACAGCCCACCGATCCTTCGGGCGGCGTCACACCGTCCAGGACGACGAGCGATCCGCCCTGTCCGGACGCGGGAAGCGCGACAGACGCGTAGTCCTCGTTGGGGCGTGCGGGGTCTCCGGGCTCTGTGGCGAGTTCGATACGCATCCAGCCAGTCTGCACGAGCACTTCACAGCACCCGCCGATGGCGCCGCGGGTTCGCCGGTCTGGCCCGTACCAGCAGGTCACGCGCCGGAATTCGGTCGTAATGATCATCTCCGTCGAGGTGTGGCGGCGCATCCTGCCAAAGCCGCCCGGCGACGTCCAACCGGCGCCCCGCGAGGGGTCGCTGACCGGCCCGCGAGGACTTGCCCGCCAACTCCTCGCCGATGTTCACTCCTTCGGGTGGCCAGGCAGACGATGCGCGTCCGCCACCCAATGGCACTGGAATGGTCTGGAGCTGTACCTGGGGCGCGCTCGTGTTGACAGACCGTCATCCGGGCCCAGGTCAGCCGAGAACAGGAATGCGAGCACCGGTGCAGAAAATGCGGCCTCGGCGCAAAGGCAAGCAGACGGCCCCGGAAGGGACCACGCCGGACGCGACGAACCCGACCGAGCCCGCGCCGGAGCGCACGGGCCCGGACTCCGTGACCGAGGCGGACGTCACCGCGCTCGGCAAGCCCTCGGCGGCCGAGGTCAACAAGCGGCCCACCGCGCGCGTGCGCAACCGCCTGGTCGTCGCCGTGGCGGTGGTGGCCGCCGCGATCGCCGGGGCCGGAGCGCCCGCCGTCCTGGCCGCCTCCGACGACCTGCACGACGCGCAGCGCCTGGTGACCCTGGCCGAGCAGACGCAGCAGGCGGTCTCCCTCGGCCACTCGCTGGCCGACGAGCGCGACGAGGTCACCTCCTTCATCGCCGCGGGCCGTCCGCAGGGCAAAGGCCTCTCCCAGAGCCGCAGCGCCCGCGTGGACCGGCAGATCGGTGAACTGCGGGGCGCCGACGCGCCCGCCGGACTCCGCGGTGACCTCGCCGGCATCGACGCCGTCCGCCGGGCCGCGCTCAACGGCAAGAGCAGCGCCCTGGACGCCCATGAGGCGTACACGAAGGTCATCACCGAACTGCACGGCCTCACCCGGGACCTCGCGAGGCGGCTGCCGCCCGAGGCCAACGAGGGCGCGCTCGCCCTCGCCGACCTCGACCACGCCGTCGAACAGGCCGCCGCCACCCGGGGGCTGCTCCTCGCCGCCCTCGCCGTGCCGCGCGAGGGCGGCACCTCGCCCGGCGTCGACCCGGTCACGGGGCTGCCGACCCCGGGCTCCGACGAGTCACCGGAGACGGCCGGGCGCCGCGACGGGCTCAGCGCCGCCGCCCAGCAGTCCCGCACCCGTGAACTGGCGGCGCTCGCCGACTTCTCCGACACCGCGGACGACCGCACCCGCACCGCGTACGAGTCCACGGTCACCGGCTCCGAGGTCGGCGCCGCCGACACGTACCTCAAGCGCCTCACCGACCAGCCCACGCTCTCCGACGCCGAGCTGGAGTACGACCCCAAGAAGATCGAGGCGGCCCTCTCCGCGCGCATCGAGATGATGCGCGGCACCGAGTCCGCGCTCGGCGTCGAGCGCACCAAGCACCTCGCCCAGCTCCGCGACGACGACGTCACGGCCCTGGAGATCCGGGTCGCGCTCATCGGCGTCTGCCTGCTCGCCGCCGTCGGCGTCTCCATGGCGATGGCCCGCTCGCTGACCAGGCCGCTCGCCGTGCTGCGCCTCGGCTCGGCCCGTCTCGCCACCGAGCCCGCGCCCCAGGAGCCGATCCGCTTCACGGGCCGCGACGACGAGTTCGCCCAGGTCGTACGCTCGGTCAACGCGCTGCACGGCCACGCCGCCGCGCTCACCGAGCGGCTGACCACGCTGGAGTCGGACCGCAAGCACCTCATCGGCAAGCGCCAGGCCATGGCGGACGAGCGGGAGGCGCTGCGCGCCGAGCTCGCCGAGGCCTCCGCGCACCTGGATCGGGTGCGCCAGTCCATCCACGGCACCTTCGTGAACCTGGCGCTGCGCACCCTCGGCCTGGTCGAGCGGCAGCTCGCCGTCATCGAGAACCTGGAGGAGCGCGAGCAGGACCCGGACCGCCTGGCGACGCTCTTCAAGCTCGACCACTTCGCCACGGTCATGCGCCGCCACAGCGAGAACCTCCTCGTCCTCGCGGGCGCCGAACACGGCCACCAGCACCCCGGCGCCGTCCCGCTGGTCGACGTGGTGCGCGCCGCCGTCTCCGAGATCGAGCGGTACGAACGCGTCCGCATCGCCACGCTGCCGCCGCACGCCCACATCGCGGGCTTCGCGGCGGACGACATGAGCCACCTCACCGCCGAGCTCCTGGAGAACGCCACCTCGTTCTCGCCGCCGGACGCCTCCGTCGAGGTCTCCGGCTGGCTCCTGGAGAACGGCGAGGTCATGCTCTCCGTGCAGGACGAGGGCATAGGGGTCACCGAGGACCGGATGCGCGAGCTCAACGCCCGCCTGACGGACTTCGACCCGGACGACTCCTACGACCAGGAGAGCGGCGACGGCCTCGGGCTCGGTCTCTACGTGGTGGCGCGGCTCGCGGCGCGGCACGGGGCCCGGGTGCGGCTGCGGGAGCAGAAGCAGGGCGGCACGGCGGCGGTCGTGGTGCTGCCCACGTCCATCCTCGCGGCGGCGCCGGATCTGGCGGGGGCGTCCGGCGAGGYCGTCGGCCCCGCCCCGGCCGGGGAGAGCGTCGTCCCCCTCCCGGGCTCGGAG
>NZ_JASKYR010000282.1:0-9913 GCF_041028215.1 Streptomyces flavofungini | reverse complement strand
CCATCAGCCCCCCCTGCCAGCTATCTGCCACCCACGGAGAACAGCGTGAACGACACCTCGCATGCGAACCCCGCCGACCCGGTATCCCCCTCGCCCGACCTGGTGCAGGTCGTTCTCGACGAGTGCTCGGCGGCCGACGCGGACACCGTCTTCACCGTGCTGCGCGAACACTTCCCCTCCGACCGGGGCGACGACGCGCCCCGCCAGACGGGCCAGTCCGAGTCCGCCGTCTGGACCGGCGAGTTCCGCGCGGAGAAGGCGCCGGACTCCGTCCCCGGCGTCCTGCTCGCGGGCTCCGTCACCGCCGACCTCCAAGGCGGCCCCGTCGCGGTCGGCCGGGTGCGCTCGGTCCTCGAATCGGCCTTCGTCGCCGAACAGGTCGGCAGCGTCTCCGGCGACCAGGAGGTCCAGGTCCAGCTCCGCCTGACGGGCGCCGAACACGGAGAGCCCCGAGCGAAGGCCTGACCGGACGTACCCCTCCGCGTGTCGTACGCCGAACCCCGGGGCCCCGGTCCGGCGTGCGGCATCGTGTCGCGGGTGAGACTGGAACTGGTGCGCGCGGTCGGCCCGGCCCTGCTCGCCGCGGCGCTGCTCGGCGCGCTCACCGGCTGCGGCGTCGACGCCCGCGAGGACGCCGCGGCGCGGGCGGCGGACCGCTTCGAGGCTGGCCTGCGCACCTCCGACGCCGCCCGCGGCTGCGCCGCGCTCGCCCCGGGCACCCGCGACGAACTCCGGCGCGACGCCGGACTGCCCTGTGTCCGGGCCCTGACCGACGCCGGGCTGCCGACGGCGGGACCGGTCCGCACGGTCGACGTGTACGGAAGGCAGGCACGGGTGGTGGGCGCCGGGGACACGCTCTTCCTGTCGTCCTTCGCGCACGGCTGGAAGGTGGTGGCGGCGGGCTGCACCGCACGCCCCGAGCGGCCGTACCAGTGTCTGATCAAGGGCGGTTGAGCGTGCGGACCCTGTTCACGGCCTACCTGCTCATGGTGCTCGGCGGGCTCACCTACTGCGTGGTGATCGGGCTGATGCGCCGGTGACGGGGTCGCGCCGCCGGCTACCGCGCTTCCTGCGCCACAACGGACTGACCCTGGCGTTCGGTGCGGGCTTCCTGCTCGCCCTGGCCGGACAGGCTGTCGCCGGGCACGCCGACTTCAACAACCAGCTCATCGCGGATGACCTGCCGCCGCTGAGCTTCGGCGGCTATCTGCTGAGCTCCGACTTCGCGGTGGACGTGACGGAGAACTGGCAGTCGGAGTACCTCCAGTTCTTCCTCTACATCTTCGGCACGGTCTGGCTGCTCCAGCGCGGCTCCCCGGAGTCCAAGCCGCTGGGCGAGGCGGGCCCGGGGTCCGACGGGAGACAGAGGGTGGGCCGCCACGCCACACCCGACTCGCCCCGCTGGGCGGCCCTCGGCGGCCTCCGCCAGGCCTGGTACGCCCGCTCGCTCGGCACGCTGATGTGCGTGCTGTTCCTGCTCTCCTGGCTCGCCCAGTCCGTGACGGGCGTGGCCGCGTACAACGAGGAACACCTGCGCGAACTCAAGGCGCCCATCGGCTGGTCCGCCTACCTGGGCACCGCCGACTTCTGGTCCCGCACGCTCCAGAACTGGCAGTCCGAACTGCTCGCCGTGGGGTCGATGGCCATCTTCTCGGTCTATCTGCGCCAGCGCGGCTCACCCGAGTCGAAACCGGTGGGCTCGCCGCACGGCGCGACCGGCGTGGAGGGCTGAGGGCGCGGCGGTCCCGCAACGGCGGTCACGCGGCGCGCAGCGCGCTCCGCCCCCGCCGCCAGTTCTCCAGGAGGTGTGCGCCGAGCCGGTCCTCCAGGAAGCCGGTGGACTGGATGCCGAAGGCCACGTCGGCGTCGAGGTGCGGTTCGGCGGTCAGCAGGCCGCCGACCACGTCCCTGCGCACCACCTGCTCGTGCACCGCGTCCGCCGTCACGTGCTCGTCGTAGAACCGCTGGGCGGCGGGGCCCGCGCCGACCCGGCGCAGGGCGGCGGCGAGGCGGCGGGAGCCGGGCGGCGAGGTGACCTCGACGGCCGCGAAGTGCCCGACGAGTGCGCCGCGCAGGGCGCGGTGCAGGCCGAACAGTGACATCAGGTTCACCGTGGCGAGTGCCTCGGCGGGGGCCGCCTCGATGTAGTGGCCGTAGGCCGTCTCCAGGCCGAGGTCGGCCATCAGCTCCGCGAACAGCCGGGCGTGCACGTCCTCGGCGCGCCCGGCGCCGAACTCGTCGAACTCGATGGCCACCATGGCCGCCTTGGCCCGGCCGTGCAGCCGGGGTATCACCCAGGCGTGCGGGTCGGCCTCCTTGAGGTGGTACAGCGAACGCAGGGTCGCGTACTCCCTGAGCTGCCACAGCTCCCCGTCGCGCTGGAGGTGGTGGCTGACGCTGTTCTCGTCGTGCCCGACGGGTTCCACCAAAAGCCCGGACAGGGCCTCCTCCGCGGTGTCGACCGCGGGCACGTCGGCGCGCAGGATCGTCAGGAAGCGCTGTTCGAGGGCGTGCCGGACGGTGAGGAGGCCGGGGTCCCACTCCCGCTCGTCGGGCACGTCGGCGTAGCCCTGGTAGTGGAGCTCGTACAGGACGTAGAGCGCCAGCTGGAGGTCTTCGCCGTACGGGTCCGCGTCCGCCGCCCGGCGTTGGAGGGCAGGGGCGGGGCCGCCGTCCCGCAGGGCGGTGATGACGCCCTCGGACAGCGCGCCGCGCGGCGCGGGGAGCGCGGGGCTGTGGAGGCGGGGCTCCCGGACCTCGGTGGAGGCGCTCATGACGTCGTTTCCTTTTCCCCGGGGCCGTCCGCCGCGCGTGCGCCGCGGCCCTCCGGTTTCACTCGCTTGCGGTGGCTGGTGTCGCACCACGGGTAGGCGCGGCTGCGGCGGCAGGTGCAGATCGCGACGGTGAAGCGCCGCGACGCGTGCACGGTGCCGTCCTCGCCGACCACCTCGACCGGGCCCTCCACCAGGAGCGGCCCCTCGGGGTCGACCGTGACGCGGCGGGGTCGGTCATCGGCGTTCGGCACGGATCACCACCAGCTCTTCGAGGCTGTCGTCGGCGCCTATGAGGTTCTGGCTGCGCAGCCACGCCCTGCGGGAGCGGAGCACGGGCCCGAGGGGTATGTAGGCGCGGTCGGTGACCTTCGGGACCATGCCGACCTGCCTGAGCCGGGACAGTGTGACGTCCACGTCGCAGAGCGCGGAGTGCACCATCAGCAGGGTGCCGCCCTCGCGCAGGGCCCCCGGTGCCGCCTCGCAGACGCGGTCCACGACCGACCGCCCGCAGGGCCCGCCGTCCCAGGCGCGCGCCAGGCCCCTGCGGGGGAGCACGGGGGAGGGCGAGGGGACGTAGGGCGGATTGCTGATCAGGAAGTCGAAGGGGCCCTCCGGGATCGCGGTCGTCAGGTCGCCCCGGTGCACGGTGACCGACTGTCCGGCGAGCCGGGCGTTGAGCCGCGCGGTGAGCACGGCCCGCCAGGAGATGTCGAGCGCCGTGACCCGCCCGCCCAGGCGTGCGGCGGCCACGGCGAGCGCGCCGCTGCCCGTCCCGAGGTCCAGCACGGTGGCGCCTTCGACGGCCTCACGGCGCAGGGCGCGGGTCAGCAGTTCGGTGTCGTACTGGGGCGCGTACACGCCGGGCGGCGCGAGCAGGTTCGCCGGGCGTACCGGCTCCGGCATGGGCGTCCGCGTCTCCGTGGTCATACGGCGTCTCCCATCTGTGGGCACTCCCACGAGGGGCCTCCCTCCCTCCAAGGTCCGCCGGTTCGCGTGGAGTCACCAGTCGAACCGTGACAGGTGGTGACATAGCACGAACAGTGCGGACTTCTTACAGGCTTCCGTCCCGTCACTGAGTGCCCGGCGCACCCTGATCCATTCCTGGTGCGCGTCCCGCGCGGCGGACGGGCGGCACAGGGCGCCGACCACGGACCGGCCAGTGACCGGCTACGGGCCCTCGTCGCGGTCCGGGGTCGTGTGGCGGTGCCGTGACCAGGCGGGCAGCACGAGCCAGCAGAGCAGGTACCAGCCGACGACTCCGGCCACCAGATAGGGCACCACGGCGTTGTGCGTGGCGACGCGCAGGACGAGCAGCAGGGCCGCCGTCAGGGTGCCGAGGAGCAGCGCGAGGCCGATGAGGGTCAGGCGCGAGGCCCAGACCACCGCCTCCGGTTTGATCCGGCGGCCCGTCACCAGGCGGTGGAAGGAGACGGGTGCGATGAGGGCGCCGGTCGCGGTCGACCCGAGGACGACCGTCACGATGTAGATCGTCCGGTCGGTGTCGCCCAGGTCCCCGAACCGCTCGGTGAAGACGACGGTGAGCAGGAAGCCGAAGAGGATCTGCACGCCGGTCTGCGCCACCCGCACTTCCTGGATGAGCTCGGCCCAGCGCCGGTCCGCGCGCTCGGTCCGCGTCTCGTGGCGGCCCTCCGCCCCGGGTCCCTTGCGGGGCTCGTCGGACCTGCCGCTTGACGCGTCCACGGCTACGAGTCTGCCCAGGAACCGGCGAAAGGACAATCGGAGGGATCAACGCTGATTCGGGTGATCGAGGCGGGGCACACGGTCGCTGAGCGAACGTCTCACGATCAAGCCCGCGAGGGAGGAGCCCCCGTGCTGCTGGCACACCCCGTCCTGCTGGAAGACCTGGTGGAGCGCTACAAGGCCCTGGCGATGCTGCGTGCCGATCAGGGCAGCGCCGCGAGCCGCCAGGAATTCCACGACGTCGCGTACAGCCTGTGCGTCGCGACCGGTACGAGTGACGTCGATGCCGCGCTGCTCGCGGCGAGCCACCGGCTGCCGGGGGCCCGTACGGAGGACGACTCCGTGCTGTCCGCCTGACGGCCGGGGTCCCTCGTGGCCCCGTCCGTCCGAGCACCGCGAGGGCCCCGGGACACCTGACGGTCCCGGGGCCCCCCCCCCCCCCCCCCCCCCGCACGCCCTGTCCCCGCCCGTGCCGTCTACTCGGCCGGGCCGTACCAGACGGTCGTGGCGTTGCAGAACTCGCGGATGCCGTGGCCGGAGAGCTCACGGCCGTAGCCGGAGCGCTTGACGCCGCCGAAGGGCAGCCCGGGGTGCGAGGCGGTCATGCCGTTGAAGAAGACGCCGCCCGCCTGGATGTCCCGTACGCAGCGCTCCATGTCGGCGTCGTCCCGGGTCCAGACGTTGGAACTGAGGCCGAAGGGGACGTCGTTGGCGAGTGCCACGGCCTCGTCCAGGCCGGTCACGCGGTAGAGGGTGGCCACGGGGCCGAACGTCTCCTCGCGGTGGATGCGCATCTTCGGGGTGATGTCGGCGAGGACGGTGGGGGAGTAGAACCAGCCCTGGTCGCGCCCCTCGGGCCGGCCGCCGCCGCAGAGGACGGTCGCGCCCTGGCCGACGGCGTCGTCGACGAGCTCCTCCAGGTCCTTGCGGCCCTGTTCGCTGGAGAGCGGGCCGACGTCGGTGGCGCGGTCGAGGGGGTCGCCGACGGTCAGCTCCCGCATGCCCGCGACGAACCGGTCGCGGAAGTCGTCGTAGACGTCGGCGTGCACGATGAAGCGCTTGGCCGCGATGCAGGACTGCCCGTTGTTCTGCACCCGGGCGGTGACCGCCGTCTTGGCCGCGCGTGCGACGTCGGCGCTGGGCAGGACGAGGTAGGGGTCGCTGCCGCCGAGTTCGAGGACCGTCTTCTTGATCTCGTCGCCCGCGATGGAGGCCACCGAGCGGCCCGCGGGCTCGCTGCCGGTGAGGGTCGCGGCGGCCACGCGGCCGTCGCGCAGGATGTCCTCGACCGCGCCGGAACCGACGAGCAGCGTCTGGAAACACCCCTGGGCGAACCCGGCGCGCCGGAAGAGGTCCTCCAGGTACAGCGCCGTCCGCGGCACGTTCGACGCGTGCTTGAGCAGGCCCACGTTGCCCGCCATGAGGGCGGGGGCGGCGAAGCGCACGACCTGCCAGAGCGGGAAGTTCCAGGGCATCACGGCGAGGACGACGCCCAGCGGGCGGTAGCGGACGAGGGCCCGCGTGGCGCCGGAGTCGCTCACGTCGGCCTGCGCGGGGTGCTCGTCGGCGAGCAGTTCCTCGGCGTGCTCGGCGTACCAGCGCATGGCCTTCACGCACTTCGCCGCCTCGGCCTCGGCCGCCTTGACGGGCTTGCCCATCTCGGTGGTCATCGTCCGTGCGATGTCGGCGGTGTCCTCTTCGAGGAGGTCGGCGGCCCGGTTCAGGAGCCGGGCGCGTTCGCCGAAGCCGGTGGTGCGGTGGGTCGCGTACGCCGCTTCGGCCGCCGCCAGGCGGCGCTCGATCTCCGCGGAGCCGAGCGGCTCGAAGGTTTCGAGCGTCTCACCGGTGGCGGGGTTGACCGTGGCGATGGGCATGCGGTTCCTCCTGGAGGGGTGCCTGGGCGCGGTGGATGCGGCCCCCGGCCCGGGATGGCCAGCGTAGGCCGACGGGCGGGCGGGGGCATGCGCAGAGTGCCCCCGCTCGCCGGGACATAACGTCCCGCACCGCCCGGCTCCGCTCACAGGCCGAGTTCGGTCAGTCCCGGGTGGTCGTCGGGGCGGCGGCCGAGGGGCCAGTGGCAGAGGCGGTCGGCACCGGCGATGGGGAGGTCGTTGATGCAGGCGTGGCGCACCCGCATCAGGCCGTCGTCGCCGAACTCCCAGTTCTCGTTGCCGTAGGACCGGTACCACTGCCCGGAGTCGTCGTGCCACTCGTAGGCGAAGCGCACCGCGATGCGGTGGCCGTCGTGCGCCCAGAGTTCCTTGATCAGCCGGTAGTCGAGCTCGCGCGCCCACTTGCGGGACAGGAAGGCGACGATCCCGGCGCGGCCGGTGACGAATTCGGCGCGGTTGCGCCACCGGGAGTCCTCGCTGTAGGCGAGGGCGACCTTCTCGGGGTCGCGGCTGTTCCAGCCGTCCTCGGCGAGGCGGACCTTCTGCACGGCCGTCTCGCGGGTGAAGGGCGGTACGGGCGGGCGCGCGGTGGTGGTCATGTCACTCCTGAGCAGGGACCGGTCGGAGAACGTGCGTTCTCCACTGTAGTAGCCTGCGGTCCATGAACCACGCCGAAGCAGAGGTCAGGCTCCTGGACGCCGCCGAGCGGCTGTTCTACGAGCGGGGCGTCCAAGCGGTCGGCATGGACCAGGTGCGGGCCGCGTCCGGCGTCTCGCTCAAGCGGCTGTACCAGGTGTTCCCCGCCAAGTCGGAGCTGGTCAGGGCCTGCCTCGACCGCAGGGACCGCCGCTGGCGCGCGCGGCTCGCGACCGCCGTGGAGGAGCGCCCCGAGGGGGACGAGCGCCTCCTCGCGGTCTATGACTGGCTTTACGCGTGGTTCGCCGAGCCGGACTTCCGCGGCTGCGCCTTCGTCAACGCCTACGGGGAGCTGGGCGCGGTCGACCCGGCGGTGGCCGACGCCGTACGGGCCCACAAGCGGGCGTTCCACGCCTATGTGGCCGCGCTGGTGGCGTCCGCGGGCCACCCGGAGTCGCTGGCCGGGCCGCTGGTCCTGCTCGCGGAGGGCGCCATGACGACCGCCGCGATCTCCGGCTCGCCGGAGGCGGCCCGTGCGGCGCGTGCGGGTGCGGCACGCCTGCTCGGCGCGTCGTAAGCTCCGACCTCCGGCCTAGGAGACCGGACTTGAGGAGGGGCGATGGCGAAGACGTACCGCGTGAACTTCGGTACGAGGGCGGTCAACCGGGTGTTCCACACGATGACCCGGCTGGGCTTCGGCAAGGGCTACCGGTACAACCTGTCGGTGCGCGGGCGCAGGACCGGGCGTCTCTACTCCACCCCGGTCGACGTGATGTCGTCCGGTGAGGAGCGCTGGCTCGTGGCGGCCTACGGGGTGAGCGACTGGGCGCGCAACGCGCGGGCCGCGGGGGAGGTCGGGCTCAGCCGCGGCGGCAGGTCGCGGACCCTGCGGGTGACCGAGCTCGGGCCCCAGGAGAGTGTTCCCGTGCTGCGCCAGTACTGGCGTGAAGTGCCCGTGACGCGGGCCTACTTCGACGTGACCGGCGACTCCTCCGACGCGGAGTTCGCGGCCGAGGCGGCCCGGCACCCGGTGTTCCGGCTGCTGCCCCCCGAGTAGGGCGGGACGCGCGGAGCCGGGCGGTCCTGACGCGAGATCAGGACCGCCCGGCCGTCGTGCGCGGGGAAACGCGGAAGAGCGGGAAGAGCGGAGGAGGGGTCAGCAGCTCAGGTTGGAGCCCGGCGTGGTGCCGAGGATCTGCGTGAACTGCTTGTAGCGGTCGACCCGGCTCTGGACCTGGGCGGGGTTGCCGCCGTTGCACTCCAGGGTGCCGTTGATGGCGCGGATGGTCTCACCGAAGCCGCGGCTGTTGACCATGGCGTTGTGCGGCGTCATGGTGCCCGGACCCGACTGGGTGTTCCAGTACCAGAGGCCGGTCTTCCAGGCGACCGCCGGGTCGCGCTCCACCAGGTAGGGGTTGCGCAGGAGGTCGATGCCGAGCGCGTCGCCCGCCGCCTTGTAGTTGAAGTTCCAGCTCAGCTGGATCGGGCCGCGGCCGTAGTAGGCGGCCTGTCCCGCGGGGCAGCCGTAGGGCTGGTTGGCGTCGCAGTAGTGCGGGTAGTTGGCCTGGTTCTGCTCGACGACGTACACCAGACCGCCGGTCTCGTGGTGGACGTTGGCGAGGAACGCCGCCGCCTCCTGGCGCTTGACGGTGTCGCTGCCGGTCTTGGCGAAGGCCGGGTACGCCTTGAGGGCGTCGGTCAGGCCCTTGTAGGTGTAGAACGAGTTCCGGCCCGGGAACATCTGGTTGAACTGCGCCTCGCTGACCACGAATCCGGACGGGTCGGGGTTGCCCGGGTCGGTGCCGCCACCGCAGGTGCCCGCGTCCGACCAGACGTCGGAGCGCCCCGGCGTCTCGTTCTGGGTCCACCACTTGGCGGTCCAGTTGTGGCCGTTGTACGAGGCGGTGTTGCCGCCCGTGTAGACCGAGGACGAACTCCAGGGCGCGGCGCACGCGGCGGCGGACGCCGTGGCGGCGGCCGGGCCGAGGACGATCATCGCGCAGCCGGGCGGGCGCGGGGTGGGTGCCGCGCCGCCATGGGGGTGCCGTGAAGCCAATCGAAATGGTCTGAACCTGTCAAGGTCTGGACCAATACTGGCGCGATGCCGTCCAGAGGGTGGACGGCTCGTCGCGCGGGCCGCTGCCGGAGCGGCTCGCTCGTGACGCGGGGCTTTGACAGTGCGAAACATAGGATGTTCCCCTGTGTGAGAAACATGGGATGTTCCCATGTTTGTCCGATGTGAGAGAGGGTGCCGATCCGATGCCGTTGCGCAGCGCCGCCCGGACCAACCTCGTCGACCTGGTCATCGCCCAGATGGAGAGCCTCATCTCCGACGGCGAGTGGAAGGTCGGCGAGAAGATCCCGGCCGAACCGCTCCTGGTGGAGCAGCTCGCCGTGGGCCGCAACACCGTGCGCGAGGCCGTCCGCGCCCTGGTGCACACCGGCATGCTGGAGCCGCGCCAGGGCGACGGCACCTACGTACGCGCAAGCAGCGACTTCGGCGCGGCCGTCCAGCGCAGGATGCGCAGGGCCGGGGTCCTTGAGGCGTACGAGGTGCGCGCCTGCCTGGAGCGGGACGCCGCGCGGCACGCCGCCGAGCGCCGCACGGAGGAGGACCTCACCACGCTGCGCGCCGCGCTCGCCGAGCGGGGCCTGGCCTGGGAGAGCGGCAGCACCGCCGCGTTCATCGACGCCGACATGGCCTTCCACCGCACGGTCGCCGACGCGGCGCACAACAGCGTCCTCGCCGAGCTGTACGGGCACCTCAGCGACGTGCTGCGCGAGACGCTGCAATCCGTCGTCGCCGCCCCCGTGCCGGACGCCGTGCGCCACCAGTTCGACGCGCACGAGGCCATCGTCGACGCCATCGAGGCGCGCGACCCCGCGGCGGCCGAGGCCGCCGTACTCGCC
>NZ_JASKYR010000281.1:0-8618 GCF_041028215.1 Streptomyces flavofungini | reverse complement strand
CTTCTCGGCGGGTGAGCGGCGGGAACGTGACGGGGGTGAGGCCGGGCCCGTCCGGCGCGCCGGGGCGTCTGCGAGGGTGATCCCTTCGAGCCGCCCGAGCGCCGAGGAGTCCCCCGTGAAGCGTGCCGCCACCCTGTCCGCCCTGGTCTGTCTCCTGGCCGTCACGGCCGCCGCCCCCGCGTCCCCGGACGCGGCACGGCGCCCGGAGCGCCCGCACGGCAGCCTCCTCGACACGGTGCCGGACGAAGGCGTGCTGAAGGTCTGCACGACCGGTGACTACGCACCCTTCACCCAGCGGGACCCCAAGGACGGCACCTACCGCGGCATCGACATCTCCATGGCGCGCGACCTGGCGAAGAGCCTCGGCGCCAAGCCGAGGTTCGTGGCGACGACCTGGGCGAACCTCACCAAGGATGTCGCCGCGCGCCGCTGCGACATCGGCGTCGGCGGGATCTCCATCACGCTCCCGCACGCCCGGCAGGTCTACTTCGGCGAGCCCACGCGCGAGGACGGCAAGACGCCGATCGTGCGCTGCGCGGAGAAGGAGAAGTTCAAGGACGGCACCCTCGCGGACATCGACACGCCGGGCAGGACCGTCATCGTCAACCCCGGCGGCACCAACGAGGAGTTCGCCCGCGCGCACATCAAGCGGGCGACGATCAAGCTGCACCCCGAGAACACCACCATCTTCCAGGAGATCGTGGCGGGCCGCGCGGACGTGATGATGACCGACGCGAGCGAGACGCTCTACCAGTCGAAGATCCACCCCGAACTCTGCGCCCTGCACCCGGAGAAGCCCTTCACGTTCTCGGAGAAGGCCTATGCGACGCCGCGCGGCGACATGGACTTCAAGGAGTACGTCGACCGGTTCACGCATCTCGCGACCCACGACGGCACCTACGCGAAGTACGAGGCCGAGTGGATGAAGTAGCTCATCCGGCGAGCCGTGCCGACGTCATCGCCGCCGCGGCCCGCTCCGCTCTCAGCGCCCTCCTGCGCAGCACCGCTCGTTCCTCCTCGCCCGTGCCGCCCCACACGCCCGACGCCTGGCCCGTCCTGATCGCCCAGGACAGGCACTCCCCGCTCACGGGGCAGCGGGCGCAGACGCGTTTGGCGGCGGCGACGTCCCTCAGTGCGGGTCCCGCGGTTCCGACCGGGAAGAACAACTCGGGGTTCTCGTCGGTACACGCGGCCCGTTGCAACCACTCCATGGCGGCGCGGGTGCCCCTGCCTCGGAAGCGGAAACTCCGCTCGGCGGCCCGGCCGCGCGGTTTGGCCCGACGGCACGGGGACATCCGGAAGGAATGACCGTGCAGAAGAACACCGTGCTGGTACTTGACTGTTCGGAACCCGAGGCGCTCGCCGAGTTCTACGCCGGACTGCTCGACGCGGAGGTGCGGCTGAGCAAGGACCCCGACTACGTGGAGATCACCAACGACAGCGGGGTCCAGTTGGCCGTGCACCGGGAGCGGGACTACATCCCGCCGAGCTGGCCACGCCCCGAGGACTCCCAACAGGCCCATCTGCGCATCATGGTCCCCCGGCAGGACATGGACGAGGCGGAGCGCGAGGCGGTGGGGCTCGGCGCGCGCCCCGTGGACACCAAGAACAACAGCGGCCCACGGGACTCGCGGACCTACTCCGACCCGATGGGCCACTCCTTCACGCTGGCGGCCATTCCGGAGTAGAACTCCGGGCCGGGGTCGGCCCGGAGAGGGCCCTAGACCGACCGGTGGTACTGGTCGGGCACGTGGACCTCGGCGCCGAGTTCACGTGCCGCACGCCGCGCGAAGGACGGGTCGCGCAGCAGCTCGCGCCCGAGCAGGACGGCGTCGGCCTCACCGTTGGCGAGGATCTTCTCGGCCTGCTCCACCTCGGTGATCAGACCGACGGCGGCGACGGCGAGTCCGGTCCCGGCCTTCACGCGGGCGGCGAAGGGGACCTGGTAGCCGGGTCCGACGGGGATGCGCACGCCCGAGGCGTTGCCGCCCGTGGAGACGTCGAGCAGGTCGACCCCGTGCTCCTTGAGCTCGGCGGCGAAGCGGACGGTGTCGTCGGCGGTCCAGCCCCCCTCCTCCAGCCAGTCGGTGGCGGAGATGCGGAAGAACAGCGGCTTGTCCTCGGGCCATACGGCGCGCACGGCGTCGACGACCTCCAGGGCGAAGCGGGTGCGGTTCTCGTAGGAGCCGCCGTAGGCGTCGGTGCGCCTGTTGCTGTGCGGGGAGAGGAACTCGCCGATCAGATAGCCGTGCGCGCCGTGCAGCTCGGCGACCTCGAAACCGGCGTCGAGGGCGCGCCGGGCGGCGTCGACGAACTGCCCCACGATCGCGCGGATCTCCTCGGTGCCCAGCTCGTCGGGGACCGGGTGGCGCTCGTCGAAGGCGACCGGGCTGGGGGCGACCGGCTGCCAGCCGTGCTCGTCCGGGCCCACCGGGGCGCCGCCCACCCAGGGGCGGTCGGTGGAGGCCTTGCGTCCGGCGTGGCCGATCTGGATGCCGGGCACCGTGCCCTGGCCCTTGAGGAAGCGGGTGATCCGGCGGAACGCGGCGACCTGCGTGTCGTTCCAGATGCCGAGGTCGTAGGGGCTGATGCGGCCCTCGGGGCTGACGGCGGTGGCCTCGACGATGATCAGGCCGGTGCCGCCCGCGGCCCGCGCCGCGTAGTGCGCGAAGTGCCAGTCCTGGGGCGCGCCGGTCTCGGG
Source organism: Streptomyces flavofungini (assembly GCF_041028215.1). Lineage (GTDB taxonomy): Bacteria > Actinomycetota > Actinomycetes > Streptomycetales > Streptomycetaceae > Streptomyces > Streptomyces flavofungini_B. The sequence goes on along the minus strand of NZ_JASKYR010000281.1, from coordinate 5,917 downwards.
ACCCTCGGCCGGTGCCGAGTACTGGCACATCGGGGGCATCCAGACCCGGTTGGGGATGGTCAGGGATCGCAGGGTGTACGGCTCGAACAGCGCGCTCACGGCGGACTCCATTCGTCACGGCTGGGGTGCTGCTCGTACGGTAAACCTCGTAGTACGGTGGATGTCAAACTACGGTGGTTCTCGTACAATGCGGCAAGGGAGATCCGGACGAACGGGAGCAGCCATGACGACCGCCGCGAGCAGCAGGACGCTCGCCCACCCCGAGCTCGACGACATCCGGCTCGAAGGCGTGCTGCACGCCCTCGCCGATCCCATGCGGATGCGGGTGGTCCGGGACCTCGCGCGCGAGGAGGGCGCCGAGCTCTCCTGCTCCTACTTCGCGCTGCCCGTCTCCAAGTCGACCAGCACCCACCACTTCCGGGTGCTGCGCGAGAGCGGCGTGATCCGGCAGATCTACCGGGGCACGGCCAAGCTGAGCGTGCTGCGCCGCGACGACCTGGACGCCCTCTTCCCCGGCCTCCTGGACACGGTCCTCGCGGCGGCGTCCCGCCAGGCCGGGCGGGAGGACGCGGGCCGGGCGCCCGCCGGGGGCTGATCCGGGTCCGCAGAGCCAGGGCTGATCCGGCTCCGCGGAGCCAGGGCTGATCCGGGCCCGCGGAGCCAGGGCCGATCCGGGCCCGCGAATCCGTCGGGCCCGCGAATCCAGAGCTGATCCGGGATCGCGAGCCCGAGACGATCCGGGCCCGCCCGCCACGGGCCCGGAGCCGTCGGAGGCGGTCCCCCTCAGCCCGGCGTCGCCCGTGCCGCCGCCGTGCGCAGTCCGTCCCAGTCCGGGATCTTCACCACGCCCCTGCCGAGCGAGCGCCCCAGTTCCGCCTCGGCGCGCTCGATGGCCAGCCAGCCCGGCCACTCCACCGGCCGCAGTCCCGCGGCCCGCAGCCCCGCCAGCGGATCTCCCGGCAGCTCGCGGGCGAGCACCGGGGCGTCGTCCAGGAGCGACTGGACGGTTTCCTTGGCGCAGGGGCGGTTGGTGCCGATCACGCCGGTGGGCCCGCGCTTGATCCACCCGGCCACGTACTCACCGGCCGACGGCGCCCCGTCGCGCAGCACCCGCCCCGCCGCGTGCGGCACCGTGCCGCGCCCGGCGTCGAACGGCAGCCCTTCGAGCGGCACCCCGCGATAGCCCACCGAGCGCAGGACGAGCTGGGCCGGGATGTCCTCGTACCGCCCCGAGCCCGTCACGCCGCCCCGGCCGTCCGGCAGCGTGCGCTCGAACCGCGCCCCGGCGACGCGCCCCGCCGTCCCGGCCGTCAGGGCCACCGGGCGCAGGAAGAACCGCAGGATGATCCGCCGCGCGAGGCCGCTCGCGGGGCGCTCCGCCCAGCCGCGCAGCACCTCGACGTTGCGGCGGCAGGCCGGGGAGAGGCCCGAGGGGTCGGCGCAGGCCGGGTCGAGCGCCAGCTCCGCCGGGTCCACGACGACCTCGGTCCCCGGCAGCGAGCCGAGCTCCCGCAGCTCCTTGGTGGTGAACCTGGCCTGCGAGGGGCCGCGCCTGCCCACCATGTGCACCTCGCGCACCCGGCTGCCCGCGAGGACGCCGAGGGCCGCGTCCGGCATGTCGGTGGGCAGCAGTTCGGCGACGCCGCGGGCGAGGATGCGGGCGACGTCCACCGCCACGTTCCCCACGCCGATGACCAGGGCCGACCGCACGTCCCGCACGAATCCGTCGGGGGCGAAGCTGTCCGGCAGGGCGTCGGGGTGCGCGCTGTACCAGGAGACGAACTCCGTCGCCGAGTGGCTGCCCGGCAGCTCCTCGCCCGGCACTCCCAGCCTGCGGTCGGCCGCCGCGCCGACGCAGTACACCACCGCGTGGTACAGGCTCAGGAGGCGCTCGCGGGGCAGGGCGGCGGGGCCGATCTCGACGCCGCCGAGGAAGCGGACCCGCTCGTGTTCGAGCACCGCGCGCAGGTTGTTCTGGAGGGACTTGATCTTCTCGTGGTCGGGCGCGACTCCGTAGCGCACGAGGCCGTAGGGGCAGGGCAGCCGGTCGAGCACGTCGACCCGGACGTCCGGCACCCGGTCCTGCTGGACGAGGGACTGTGCGGCATACACCCCGCTGGGGCCCGAGCCGACGACGGCGACATGCAGCACGGCGGTGCTCCCTCCGCGAGGCGACCCCGGGACGGTCTCAGGATCGCATCCGGGGCGGCCCCTGTCAGGAGCGTGCGCGGTGTGGCGTGCGGCTGTACGGCGAGGGGGCTCGCGAGGAGACCCGGTACCTCCCGGTCGGCGTCGGTCAGTCCATCGTCCGCATCCGGCCGATCTCGCTCGTCTGCTGGGCGACCACGTCGTTCGCCATCTCCTCGACCTGGAGGTTGTTGCCCTCGGAGAGCGCGTCCGTGGCCATGGTGACGGCCCCGGTGTGGTGCGTGATCATCAGCTTCAGGAAGAGCTCGTCGAACGCCTCGCCCTTGGCGGCGCGCAACTGCTTGAGCTGTGCGGCACTGGCCATCCCCGGCATCGCCGCGTGGTCGTGCCCGTGCCGCTCGCGCGGTCCGCCGTGGCTCTTCAACCAGCCCTTCATCGCGCCGATCTCGGGTCTCTGGGCGGCGCCGATGCGGGCGGCGAGCCGCTTGACCTTCGTCGAATCGGCCCGCTTCGGGGCGAGCCCGGTCATGGTCAGCGCCTGCCCGTGGTGCTCGATCATCATCTGGACATAGGTGAAGTCGGCCGAGTTCGGGGTGTCGTCGTCGGCCCGCCGCTTCGCCGCCTCCTTCGCCGACAGGGTGTCCGCGCTCTCGCCCGGCTTGCCGGGGGCTATCACCGAGGGCCCCGGCGAGGCCCCGCTCCGGTCGCCGGAGCCGCCGCCGGACTTCCCTTGCGAGTCACAGCCCCCGAGCGCGAGGACCGAGGACGCCACGAGTGCGGCGAGGACGTACGTACGGCGGTGGGGGAGCACGGCGACCTCCGGTGAAAACGGACGAGTTGGGTCCGTCCTAGCACGAGGATGAGTGCCAGTGATCGGAAACTTCCATGACAAGCGTGTTTCCGCCTGTTGATCTGAGCATGATGAGAACGATACTGCGGGTGTCCGTGAACCGTTCGACCGTGAACGGCGACAAGGGAGGACGCAGTGACCCTGTTGAACAATCCCCGAACGCGGCGCAGACGCCTGGGAGTCGGCGCCGTGGCGGCCGGTCTCCTCGCCACGCTGCTGACCGTGGCGCCCGCGGGAGCGACACCCGACCCCGGTGACGCGGGCGCCGCCCCGAAGAGTGTCTCCAAGAGCGACGCCGCGAAGGCGCGCGAGGCCATCGCGAACGGTGAGATACCCGGTCCCGACGAGGTCGCCCACTCGGCCAACATCGAGCACCTCGCCAACGTCCCCAAGGACGCCCTGCCGGGCCTCAACTCGGACATCGCCTTCCAGGGCAGGTACGCCTTCGCCGGCAACTTCGACGGCTTCCGGATCTTCGACATCAGCGACCCCGAGGCGCCGAAGACGGTGTCGCAGGTCCTGTGTCCGGGCGGCCAGAACGACATCTCCGTCTCGGGGAACCTGCTCTTCCTCTCCACCGACTCCTCGCGCAGCGACAACTCCTGCAACAGCACCTCGCAGCCCGCGACGGAGAAGTCCTCCTGGGAGGGCATGAAGATCTTCGACATCAGCGACAAGGCGAACCCCCGGTACGTCTCGGCCGTCGAGACCGCCTGCGGCTCGCACACCCACACGCTGGTGCCGAAGAAGCGCGACGTCTACGTGTACGTCTCCTCGTACTCCCCGAGCGCGGCCTTCCCCGACTGCCAGCCGCCGCACGACGGCATCTCCGTCATCAAGGTGCCGCGCAGGGCCCCGGAGAAGGCTGCGGTCGTCGACTTCCCGGTGCTCTTCCCCGGTGAGGGACCCGACGGAGGCGGCAACCCGGGCGGGCCCACCAACCCCGGTGTCTCCAAGACCACCGGCTGCCACGACCTCACGGTGCTCCCCTCCGAGGACCTCGCCGCGGGCGCCTGCATGGGTGACGGCCTGCTGTTCTCCATCAAGGACCCGGAGCGCCCGAAGATCATCGACCAGGTGCAGGACAACGAGAACTTCGCGTTCTGGCACTCGGCGACCTTCAACCAGAAGGCGAACAAGATCGTCTTCACCGACGAGCTCGGCGGCGGCTCCGGCGCCACCTGCGACGAGGCCACCGGGCCGAAGCGCGGTGCCAACGGGATCTACGACATCAGGGGCAAGGGCGACAAGCGCAAGCTCGTCTTCCGGAGCTACTTCAAGATCCCGCGCCACCAGGCGGCCACCGAGAACTGCGTGGCGCACAACGGCTCCCTGATCCCCGTCAAGGGCAAGGACCTCATGGTCCAGGCCTGGTACCAGGGCGGCGTCTCGGTCTGGGACTTCACCGACTCCGCGCGGCCGAAGGAGATCGGCTACTTCGAGCGCGGTCCGCACACCACCGACAAGATCGTGACCGCCGGTTCCTGGTCCGCGTACTACTACAACGGCCGGGTCTACTCCAACGACATCGCCATGGGGCTCGACGTCCTGAAGATCAACGACAAGCGGGTCAGGTCCGCCGAGCGCGTCCGCCTCGGCGAGCTCAACGTCCAGACCCAGCCCGACTACTTCGACTGAGGACCCCCGGGCCACCGCGGTCCGCACGACAGCGTCGATGATGTCCCGCCGGGCGGCGGCCCGCCCGGCGGGACACCGAGCTCCCACTCCAGGCCGTACCGCTGGAAGAGCTCGGCCCGCAGCGTCGCGAGCGGCATCGGGGCGCCCGGGATGAGCAGGGCGAAGACCGCGCCCATCAGCAGGGCGCGCAGCAGCGGGTAGTCGCGGTCGATGTCGCCGGAGCCGCACCGCTCGACGGTGTCCCGGAGCAGCTCAGCGAGCCGCTGCTGCTCGGGGCACTGCACGAACCCCTCCGCCTGGAGGATGCCCGCCATGTGCGTGCGCATCAGGAGCGGTTCGTCGCGGGCCAGGCCGAGGATCGCGTCGACCGCGCGGGCCAGCCGCTCCCTGCCGTCCGGCGCGCCGGGCTCGCGTTCCAGGGCGGCCTCAAGGGTGCGGTGCATCAGCCGGTGCACGGCCGACTGCAGGAGCTGGCGCTTGCCCGGGAAGTAGTACGACACCAGGCCCCTGGCGGCGCCCGCGCGGTCGGCGATGTCGCCCAGCGTCGTGGCCTCAAAGCCGCGCTCGGCGACCAGTTCCACCGTCGCCTGGAGGAGCCGCTCCCGCGAACGCCTGCGGAGCTCTTCATTGACCTGCGGGCTCCGCGGGGACATTCTGTAACTCCTGCGTTGACTGGCTCTGAGCCAATATACTCAGCGAGAGCCCGTCATGGGGGCCCTCCTTGAGCCCCGCGCGGGCCGGACCGGCCTGGGGCAGGCAACACCGCGGGGGAGTGTTGCCTGCTCACGGGCGGTCGCCCGGCAGGTCTCCGCGGCCGTGGCCGACGAGGCCGAGCACCGGCCGCAGCGCGTCGGGCCGCTCGTGCACCGGCTGATGACCGACGAAGCGCACCGCGCACCCCAGCTCGGCGGCCCCGCCGTCGGCCCGGCGGTCGTCGCCGACCATCAGGACCTCACGGGGATCGGCCCCCAGCGCGTCGCAGGCCACCGCGAAGAGGCGCGGGTCGGGCTTCTGGATGCCGTGCTCGTAGGACAGGACGTACGCGTCGACGTGCCGGTCGAGGCCGTGGGCGCGGAAGACCGGCCGCAGGTCCCACCCGATGTTGCTGACCACCGCCACGCCGACGCCCCGCTCCCGCAGCCCCACGAGCACCTCGGCGGCGTCACCGTAGGGGCGCCACGCCTCCGGTGCCATGTGCCGCGCGTACAGCGCGTCGTACAGGCGCGGGTCCGGCAGCGGCACMTSGCRSSSGAGGCCCGTGAACGCCGCCCGGTGCTGCCC
>NZ_JASKYR010000280.1:0-10458 GCF_041028215.1 Streptomyces flavofungini | reverse complement strand
GTCGCGGCGGGCGTCTTCGAGACGGCCCTCGCCGTGGCCAGGACGTCCGCCGGGGGCGGGGTGTCGGCCGGTGGCCTCGCGGTGGAACTGGCGCCGCGCATGGCCGGGTACGCGGCGGCCGTCCTCGTCGCGGTGCGGATGCGGCGCGGCGCGAACTGGGCGCGGCTCACCCTGGCGGGCGCGCTCGGCGTCCTCGGCACGCTCTCGTGGGTCGTCGGGCCCGTGCGGTGGCTCGCCGACGGACATGCGCTCGGCGCGGCCCTCCGGGACCTGGACGCGCTTGACGTGCTGTCCGGCGGCAGCCGGGTCCTGGCTCTGGCGGCCGTGCTCGCGGCGGTGGCGCTGATGTTCCGCCCCGCCGCCAACACCTGGTTCAGGAAGTGACGCGCCGCCCGGGAGCGGGAGACGGAGCGCCCAAGTGCGCGGGCGTCACCCCACGACGCCCTGCTCCACGAGCAGCCGGGCCGCCGCGGCGATCGACTGGGCGTCGATGCCCGCCGCGCGGAGCTGCTCCTCGGGCGAGGCCGAACCCGGCATAGTGCGCACCGCGAGCCGTACCAGGCGCGGCACGGGACTGCCGTCGGTGAAGGCGTCGAGGACCGCGTCGCCGATGCCGCCCTCGGCGCGGTGGTCCTCGACGGTGACGAGGCAGCCGGTCTGCCGGGCCGCCTCGCGCAGGGTCCTGCGGTCGACCGGCTTGACCGAGTACAGGTCGATGACGCGCACCGGAATGCCCTCGTCGGCCAGCAGCTCGGCGGCGGAGAGCGCCTCGTGGACGGTGACTCCGGCGGCCACGACGGTCAGCCGGTCGGCGTCGGAGGAGCGCAGGACCTTGGAGCCGCCGACCGGGAACTCCTCGCCGGGCCCGTAGATGACGGGTGTGTCCCCGCGCGTCGTCCGCAGGTAGCGCACGCCTTCCAGCTCCGCCATTTCGGCGACGAGCTGTCCGGTCTGGTGGGCGTCGCACGGGTAGAGCACCGTGGAGCCGTGGACCGCGCGGAAGGCCGCCAGGTCCTCAAGGCCCATCTGGGAGGGCCCGTCCTGGCCGATGGCGACACCCGCGTGCGAGCCGACGAGGTTGATCCCCGCGTCGCTGACCGCCGCCATGCGCACGAAGTCGGCGGCCCGGGAGAGGAACGCGGCGAACGTCGAGGCGTACGGGACCCAGCCGCGCGCGGCCATGCCGACCGCGGTGGCGACGAGCTGCTGCTCGGCGATGTAGCACTCGAAGTAGCGCTCGGGGTGCTCCTTGGCGAACCACTCCTGCCGGGTGGAGTCCCCCACCTCGCCGTCGATGGCCACCACGTCGCCGCGCGCGGTGCCGAGGGCGGTGAGCGCCTGGCCGTAGGCGTCGCGGGTGGCGACGGCGTCGCCGACCTCGTGGCGCGGCAGTTCGAGGTGGCCCGTGCGCTCGGCGTGCAGGGTCCGCGCGGCGGCGGGCTTGCGCACCTCCACCTGGACCTGCCGCTCGCCGCCGAGCTCGGCGATCGCCTCCTGGGCGTCCGGCAGCGGCTTGCCGTGCTGGCCCTCGCGGTTCTCGACGGCGGCGACGCCCTTGCCCTTGAGGGTGCGGGCGATGATGACGGTCGGCTGGCCCGCGGTGGAGGCCGCCTCCTGGCAGGCGCGGTCGATGGCCTCGACGTCGTGTCCGTCGACCTCGATGGCGTGCCAGTCGAACGCCTTGAAGCGGTCGGCGTAGGCGTTGAGGTTCCACTCGTGACGGGTCGGGCCGCGCTGGCCCAGCCGGTTGACGTCGATGATCACGGTGAGGTTGTCGAGGTGTTCGTATCCGGCGTGCTCGGCGGCCTCCCAGATGGAGCCCTCGGCCAGCTCGCTGTCGCCGCACAGCACCCAGGTGCGGTACGGGATGCGTTCGAGGCGCTTGCCGGAGAGCGCGATGCCGACGCCGACGGGCAGGCCCTGGCCGAGTGAGCCGGTGGCGGTCTCGACCCAGGGCAGTGCCGTCGGGGTCGGGTGGCCCTGGAGACGGCTGCCCTCCTTGCGGAAGGTGAGCAGCTCCTCGTCGCTGAGGGCGCCCGCGGCCTTGTAGGCGGCGTAGAGCAGGGGGGTGGCGTGGCCCTTGGAGAGGATGAACCGGTCGTTGCCCGGGTGGTCGGGGCGTTCGAAGTCGTAGCGCAGATGGCTGCCGATGAGCACGGCCATCAGGTCGGCGGCGGACATCGACGAGGTCGGGTGTCCGGAGCCCGCGGCGTCCGCGGCGCGCACGGAGTCGACGCGCAGCTGCTGGGCGAGGGCGGTGACGTCACTGCTGTTCATGAGGTTCCTCCTGGTGGTTCGGGGCCTCCTGGGCACGGAGGTCCTTGGCGGAGTCGGTCGGGGCCGCCGGAAAGCGGGCGAGCTCGGGCGATGCGGTGTCCAGCGGCACCGAGGCGGAGCGGACCAGGCCGAGCTGCACGGCCTGGCGCGGCAGTAAGGCGTCCAGGAGCCAGTCTGCGGCCACCCGCACCCGGTTGCCCGGCATGGCGGCCAGGTGGTAACCGCGGGTGACGGCCCCGGCGAGCGGCCCGGACAGCGGGATGCCGAGCGGGGTGGCCGCCGCCTGGGCACCGCCGAGGTCGACGGTGAAGCCGAGGTCGCGGTGGCGGTAGGGGCGCCGGGTGCCGTGACCGAGCGAGGCGGCGACGTTGCGCGCCGCCGTGACGCCCTGCCGCCAGGCGTGCTGGGCGGTCATGGGGGTGTACTGGCCCGGCCCGCGCCGGTCGGGCACGGCCGCCGCGTCCCCGCAGGCGAAGACCTCGGGGTGGCCCGGCACGCCGAGACAGGCGTCGACGCGCAGCCGCCCCCGCTCCAGGGGCCTGCCGAGGCCCTCGACGAGCGGGTCGGGCCGTACGCCGACGCACCAGGCCAGGGTGCGGCTCGCGACGAACGCGCCGTCGTCGAGGCGTACGCCCTCGGAGGTGGCCTCCCGCACGGAGGTGCCGGTGCGCACCTCGACACCGCGTCCGCGCAGCACCCGGTCCGCGGTGGCCGACAGGCGGGGGTCGAGCTCGGGCAGGACCCGGTCGGCGATGTCGAGCAGTAGCCAGCGGGGGCGGATGCCGTGCCGCAGCGGCTGCTTGCGCACCAGCGCGTCGGTGAACAGGCGTCCGTGCGCGGCCAGTTCGACACCCGTGTACCCGGCGCCGACGACCACGAACGTGCAGCGCGCCCGGCAGCTCTCCGGGTCGGGCGCGGCGGCGGCGAGTTCGAGCTGGCGGGTGATGTGGTCGCGCAGGTAGAGCGCCTCGGGCAGGCCGCGGAAGCCGTGCGCGTGCTCGGCGACGCCCGGCACGGGAAGCAGCTTGTGCACGCTGCCCACGGCGAGGACGAGACGGTCGTACGACAGCGCGCCGCGTACCCCCTCCGGGTCGGTGTACGTCACCTCGTGCCGTTCCAGGTCGACGCCGTCGGCCTCGCCGAGTGCGAGGCGTACGTGCGGCAGCGTGCCCGGCAGGGAGACGGTGACGCGACGCGGTTCGAGCACGCCCGTCGCCACCTGCGGCAGCAGAGGGAGGTAGAGGAAGTAGTCGGTGGGGTTCAGGAGGGTGATGTCGACCGCGCCCCGGGCCATCCGGGACAGGGTGTGTGCGGTGCGGTAGCCGGCGAATCCGGCTCCGACGATGACGATGCGGGATCGGCTCACGGTGTGCCTCCGGCGGGGTCGGACCCCTCGCGTGCCCGGCCGCGCGCACACCAAACTCCGGCGCGCCGGGCGCGGCGGCGCGGCCCCCGAACGGCCGAACCGTGCGGCCGCGCGGCCCTGCGAGCGCGCTTCCTCCCCACCGTTTGCCCCGGCGCGCCGGGGTTACCCGGTGTCCCGTCCGTCCGGCTCGCCGAAGACATTCATCCGCCTGGCCCAGGGAAGATCCAGATGAAGGACGCAGTCACCATCGAACGGCCCGTCGTCTCCGCCTACACCGTGCCCGCGGACGCCCCCGAGGCGGACGGCACCTTCGCCTGGGACGCCACGACCATCGTCGTGGTGGCGGTGGCCGCGGGCGATGCCACGGGCACCGGCTGGACCTACGCGCCCGCGGCCACCGCGGCCCTGCTCGCGGAGCAGATCGGCCCCGCGGTGACGGGCCGCGACGCCATGGACATTCCCGCCGTGCACGATGCGATGACGAAGGCGGTGCGCGACACCGGCCGCTCGGGTGCCGCCGGATGCGCCATCTCCGCGCTGGACATCGCCCTGTGGGACCTCAAGGCCCGCCTGCTCGAAGTGCCGCTGGTCCGGCTGCTCGGCGCGGCCCGCGACGAGGTGCCCGTCTATGGCAGCGGCGGCTTCACGACGTACCACGACACGCATCTGGCGGCCCAGCTCAACGGCTGGGTGCACGGCCAGCACATCCCGCGCGTGAAGATCAAGGTGGGCGAGGCCTGGGGCCGGGCGGCGGCCCGCGACGTGTCGCGGGTGCGCACCGCTCGCGAAGTCATCGGCGCGCACGCGGAGTTGTACGTCGACGCCAACGGCGCCTATACGCGCAAGCAGGCCGTACGGGTGGGCAGGGTGCTCGCCGAGCAGGGCGTGGGCTGGTTCGAGGAGCCGGTGTCCTCGGACGATCTGCGCGGGCTCGCGCTGGTCAGGGACGCGCTGGTCTGCGATGTGACGGCGGGCGAGCACGGCTGCGACCTGCCGTATTTCGCCCGCATGATCCCTTCGGTGGACTGCCTCCAGGTGGACGCGACGCGCTGCGGCGGCCTCACGGAGTGGCTGCGCGCGGCGGCTCTGGCCCAGGCGCACGGTCTTGAGGTCTCGGCGCACTGCGCGCCGCACGCGCACGCCGCGGTCGCCGCGTGCGTGCCCAATCTGCGGCACGTCGAGTGGTTCCACGACCATGTGCGCATCGAGTCGCTGTTCTTCGACGGTGCGCTCGACCCGACGGGCGGCGTCATCCGCCCGGACGGCGGCGTCGGGCACGGTCTGGCGCTGCGCACGGAGGAGGTCGAGGAGTTCCGGGTCGCGTGAGCCGCGTGCCGTCGCATGGCCGGACGTGCGTCCGGAACCGGAGGCGGCAGGGGACGTGCGGGCGCCGGGCGCTCCGGATGGTTCACGGAGCGCCCGGCGCGATCATGGGGCCCGGTCAGCGCTCGCCGTCGCGCGCGGGCGTCGTGGGCGGCATGGGCGGCGGCGCGGGGACGCCGAGCGCGCCGGGGGTGACGCCGAGACCGCCGGGGGTGGCGCCGAGCACACCGGCCGTGCTCTCCCCGTCCTGTGGCCGCGCAGCAGCACCGCGGCGAGGCCGAGGAGTACGGCCACGATGAGCGCCGCGGCCCAGCCGGGCAGTCCGGTCCCGATGGCGAGGCCGACGGCCAGGGCGACCGCCGCGCCCGCGTAGAGCGCGGCGGCGCCGGACGCGGCGTAGAGCGTGGCCTTGCGGCGCTGCTTCCTGGTCTGCTCGCGCAGCTCCGCGCGGAGTTCCTCGCGGACCGTACGGACCAGCTCATCGGTGAGCACCCTGTCGAACGGCTGCTGGTCGAGGCCGCTCGGAGTCGTCTTCTCGAAGCCAGTCATGACACCCGGGTACCCGAGGCCCGCGGCCGATAACGGTGTGACGCAGGCCACACCATGCCGTGACCGGCGGATGGGTAGGCGTCGCGTGATCGCCCGGATTCACATGCGTCCGGGAAGCACCATCAGCAACACGGAGGTACCCATGTCCTCGAAGCGACGCCGCAAGAAGAAGGCCCGCCGCAAGAACGGCGCGAACCACGGCAGCCGTCCCCAGTCCTGACGGCGGGCACGACGGCAGGAGGGCGGCACCACAACTGGTGCCGCCCTCCGCTCCGTTCGGCCCCCGGAAGCCGCGCCGTCCCGGCGGAGGCGGTGGCGGCCGGGCAGGCAATCATGAAATCGTTGCGGGGCCGGAGGTCGGAGAGGTGAGGGCGTTCCAATCATGGAGATCCTGGGGACCACGCTGCGTATCTGCGTCGAGGACTTGGAGTCCTCCGTCGCGTTCTATGAACGGCTCGCGGGCGGCAAGGCGATGCGCTTCGAGCGCGGTGGCGTCTCCGTCGCCGCGATCGGCTGCTTCCTGCTGATGAGCGGCCCGAAGGAGGAGATCGACGTGCTGCGCAAGGTCGGGGCGACCATCGCGGTGCAAGACGTCGAGGAGGCGTGCGCCGTCCTGACGGCGTCGGGCGCCCGCGTCATCGCGGGCCCGGTCCCGACCCCCGCGGGCCGCAACCTCATCGCGATGCACCCCGACGGCTCCGTCTTCGAGTACGCGGACCGCCGGGTGACCGCGACCTGAGGCGCCGGACCCCGGGCCGGGGCCGCCACGGGCAGTGCACCGTGACGGCCCCGGCCGCGCGGGCGTGGCTCAGAGCGTCTGGCCCGGGCGGGCGTCGCTCAGAGCGTCTTGCCCAGGCGGTCGGCGAGCAGCGCGGCGAAGCGCGCCGGGTCGGCGAGTTCGCCGCCCTCGGCGAGCAGGGCGGTGCCGTAGAGCAACTCGGCGGTCTCGGTCAGCTCCGGGGCTCCTGACCGCTCGTCGTGCGCCGCCTTCAGGGCCTTGACCAGCAGGTGTCCCGGGTTGAGCTCCAGGATGCGCTTGACCGGCGGGAGCTCCTGGCCCATCGCCTTGTACATCTTCTCCAGGGCCGGGGTCAGCCCGTCGTCGTCGCTGACCAGGCACGCCGGGGAGCTGGTGAGCCGGGTCGTCAGGCGTACGTCCTTGACGTCGTCGAGCGTTTCGTTGAGCCAGGCGAGGACGGACGCGAAGGCCTCGGCCTGCTCCGGTGAGGCCTCCTCGTCGGAGGGCAGGTCGACCTCGCCGCGGGCGATGGAGCGGAACTCGGTGCCCGCGTGCTCGCGGACCGCCTCGACCCAGATCTCGTCCACCCGGTCGGTGAGCAGCAGGACCTCGTACCCCTTGGCCCGGAACGCCTCCATGTGCGGGGAGTTCTCGATCTGCGCGCGGGTGTCGCCCGTCATGAAGTAGATCTTGTCCTGGCCCTCCGGCATCCGCTCCAGGTAGTCCGCGAGGGTGGTGGGCTCATCGCCCGCGGTGGAGGCGAAGGAGGCGATGTCGAGGATGGCCTTGTGGTCCTCGGCCGGGTCGAGGAGACCCTCCTTGACGGCGGGCCCGAACTCGCGCCAGAACGTGCGGTACTTGTCGGCGTCCTTGCCCATCAGCTCCTTGACGGAGGCGAGGATCTTCTTCGCCAGACGGCGGCGGATGAGCTGGATGTGCCGGTCCTGCTGGAGGATCTCGCGGGAGATGTTCAGCGAGAGGTCGGCGGCGTCCACCACTCCCTTGACGAAGCGGAGGTGATCGGGCAGCAGCTCACGGCTGTCGTCGAGGATGAACACGCGCTTGACGTAGAGCTGGAGGCCGTGCCGGGAGTCGCGCTGGTAGAGGTCGTGCGGGGCGCGGGAGGGCAGGAAGAGCAGGGCCTCGTACTCGAAGGTGCCCTCGGCCCGCATCTGGATGATGTCGAGCGGCTCCGACCAGTCGTGGCTGACGTGCCGGTAGAACTCGTGGTACTCCTCGTCGCTCACCTCCGAGCGGGGGCGGGCCCAGAGCGCCTTCATCGAGTTGAGGGTCTCCTCGCCCATCACCACCGGGAAGGAGATGAAGTCCGAGTACCGCTTGACGATCTCCCGGATCTTGCCCGCGTCGGTGTAGTCGTGGAGCCCGTCCTCCTGGTCGGCGGGGCGCAGGTGGACGCGGACCGAGGTGCCCTCCGGCGCGTCCTCGACGGTCTCGATCGTGTACGTGCCGTCGCCGTCCGACTCCCAGCGCACGCCGGTCTCCTCACCGGCCTTGCGGGTGAGGAGGGTGACCCGGTCGGCGACCATGAAAACGGAGTAGAAGCCGACGCCGAACTGGCCGATCAGCTCCGCGGACTCCTTGCTCTCCTTGAGCTTGCGCAGCGTCTCGGCCGTGCCGGACCTGGCGATCGTGCCGATCAGGCCCACCACCTCCTCGCGCGTCATGCCGATGCCGTTGTCCCGCACGGTCAGCGTGCGGGCCTCGGTGTCGGCCTCCAGCTCGATGCGCAGGTCGTCGGCCTTGAGGCTCTCGTCCCGCAGTCCGGCCAGGCGCCGCTTGTCCAGGGCGTCGGAGGCGTTGGAGATGAGTTCGCGCAGGAAGATGTCCTTGTTGGAGTAGATGGAGTGGACCATCAAATCCAGCAACTGGCGCGCCTCGGCCTGGAACTCCAGCGTCTCGGTGCTCATGGCTTCCCTTCTGATCGGTGGTTCGGTGCGACGCCCATATTTTCAGGTGGCCGGGGCCGTGCGCACGTCCCCGCCTCACTCCCCCGGCTGCCGCGTCCGGAAGTCGTAGCGGGCGGGGACGGGCTCGCCGTCGGTGGCCGCGGCCCACAGTTCGCCCAGTATCCCGGCGCCCTCCCGCAGGTCCGCCGCCTCGAAACCCTCCTCGAAGAGGGCGCGTACCGCCGCCGGTTCGCCCTCGGCGAGCAGGAGTTGTGCCTCAAGGAGACGGAAGCGGCCCTCGGCCCTGGTCGTCGCGTGCAGCCGCTCCCACACCGCGCGGGCCGCTTCCGGGCGCCCGGCGGCGAGGAGTGCGGTGATCGCCTCCCTGCCGAGGGCGGCCGTCGCCGCCGTCCAGGCCACGCCGTCGTCGCGCCGCTCCTGGCAGAGGTCGTCGAAGGCCTCGGTGTACCGGTCGGCGGCCCGCTCGCTGTGGCCCTCGCTCTGGTCGGCGACGGCGAGGCAGCGCAGCAGCGGCCAGCGCGAGGGCGCGAGGGCGAGGCCGCGCTCCCAGCTCCGGACGGCCTGGGCGCGGTCGTCCGCGTGCCACTGGGCGATCCCGAGGTGGTACTCGGTGTGCGGTCGCGCGGGCGCCGTCTCCAGCATGTCGCGCCAGTGCCGGGAGACGAGCGTGGGCCCGGGCGGCGCCACCTTGCGCGGCTCGGGCACGGCCCCGGTGTGCAGGAGTTCCAGCCACGGCGCCTGGTCGGGGCCGAGTGCCGACTCCTCGAAGGGCGTGCCCGGCAGCTTGTGCCCGGCGCGCAGCACCTCAAGGGCGCCCCAGCCCGAGCCCGTGGCGAGCCGCTCCCCCGGCTCCGCGTCGGCGTGCCCGAGCCATGCCGCGTACGCGGCGTCCACGGCCTCGCGCGGCAGGGCTTCGGCGAGCCGCCCCGCCACCTCGCCGCGCGCGTCCGGCCAGTCGCCGTGCACGAGCTCCGGCCGGGCGCTGAGCGGACCGTAGGACTCCAGCCAGCTGAACTCCGACTCGGCGTCCAGCGCCACGTGTTCGAGCTGGGTGCGGGCGAGGCCCGCCTGGATCTCCGCGTAGCCCCCGGTGCCGGGCTCGGTGAGCCACTCCTGCCAGCGCCGTCCGCCGGGGCCCGTGCCCCAGACGAAGAGCTTGCGGCCGCGCGGCAGGTCGGTGGAGGTCTGCACGAGGCCGTGCCCGGCGTCGTCGAGGGCGGCGATCCAGCGCCGGGCGCCGTCCGGCACGTCGTAGAAGTAGTCGGCGGAGTACTCGCTTCGCTCGGGGTAGGTCCGGTCGACGCCCTCCGCCTCCGGGACCGGCACCTTGTGCAGGCCTCCCTGGTACGCGAACCGCCATGCCTCGTCGGCGGGGGCGAGCACCCTGCGCTCCTCGGGCACCGAGATGTTGGACCACCAGTAGACGGGCGCGGGCTTCTCGTGCGGGTTGCGGACGCGCACCCCCACGTGCAGGAAGTCGGAGTCCTCCGGGAGCCAGAGGTCCACCTGGAAGGGCAGGTCGCGCAGCCGCTCCCACTCCCACAGGCGCAGCATCTCGCCGCCGTCGGGCGCGGTCACCCTGGCCGCGTGCAGGGGCGCGCAGGAGAGGGTGGTGTGTCCGGTGGCGCCGATGTTCCACTCGATGCCGCCGGAGAACCAGGCGCCGTTGAGCGCGAACCCGGCGGGCTGGAGGACCGGGTTGCGGTAGAGGAGCTCACGTCCGGTCGGCTTGTGCAGCAGGGAGTGGACGCGCCCGCCGTACCCGGGCAGGACGGTGGCGCGCAGCCGGTCGTTCTCGATGACGAGGGTGTCGATGTCCGTCTCGGCGCGCTCGCGTCCGTACCCGTCGAGGACGCGGACGGGGAGGATGCCGCGCAGCGGTGCGTACCCGAGCTGGCGGGCCATGTCGCGCGGCAGGTCCTCCTTGGCGCGCTCCTCGACGTGCCGGTGCACCTCGYGGAGCGGCCGCAGCGGGGGCAGCGGGTTCTCGGGGCCCAGCGGGGCGGCGGGCAGGGTGAGTACGTCGCGGCGCACGGTGGTCTTCACGATCACCATGGAACACGGTCGCCGTGGCGCCGACCAGGGGGTGTCCGGGTCAGGTTTGCGCGAAGGCCCCCGGGGTCCCGCTCAGGCCGGGGCGAGCGCCGCCACCAGGAGGCCCGCCAGCAGGTCGCCCGCCGTGCCCTCGGGGTCGAGGTCGGGGTCGTAGATGGTGAGGTTGAGCCCGGCGCAGCGCGGCGATGACACCAACGGCCTCAGCAGCGCGAGGAGTTCGT
>NZ_JASKYR010000028.1:0-14334 GCF_041028215.1 Streptomyces flavofungini | reverse complement strand
CCGCGCCGCCAGTGCTCGTGCTCCGGGTTGAGGACCCGCAGGTTGACGAACGCGGCGAGCGCGGCGTGGAGGCCGCCGTCATATACGCCCGCGAGCACGGCGACCTCCGTGTGCCGTTCACGTTCCGCGTGCCCGCCGCCGACGAGCAGGAGGCGGAAGGCGAGGGGTGGCCGGCCTCGCTCGCCGGGTTCCCGTTGGGGCAGTGGACCGCCGACGCGCGCCGGTTCTACGCCCGCGGCGGCATGGACGAGGACCGCGTCGCGCAGCTGGAGAAGCTCGGCATGATCTGGTCGCACTACGACGTCGCGTGGGAGGAGGGCCTCGCGGCCGCGCGCGGGTGGGCGGCCGAACACGGGCACCTTCTGGCCCCGCTGGACGCCACCTTCCAGGGCGCGAAGGTGGGCATCTTCCTGAAGAACGCGCGGGCCGCCGCCCGCAAGGCGCAGGAGATCGAGCAGCGGCGTGCCGAGGGATTGCCGGTTCAGTCGTCGGCCGGGGCGCTGTCGGACGAGCGGCGCGAGCAGCTGGAGGAGATCGACGCTTCCTGGTGCCCGTCGTGGCCGGTGACGTGGCAGCGGTGCTTCCACCTGGTCCGGATGCATCTGGACGCCGGTGAGGCGCTGCCCACCGAGGCGGGTGACGTCGTGTGCCAGGGCGAGGATCTCGGGCGGTGGGTGCAGTCGGTGCGACTCGGCTGGGACCAGCTCACGAGCGTGCAGCAGTGGATGTGCGAGCAGATCCTCGGGATCGAGCCCGCCAGCGAGGACGAGAAGCCTAAGCGCCGTACGCAGGCCGACAAGTGGGCCATGCACTACCAGGCCGCCAAGCAGTTTTACGAGCGCGAGGGGCACCTCCAGGTCCCCAGGAAACACGTCGAACGAATCGCCGTCGGCGAGGGCCAGGAAGAGCGGGAACACAAGCTGGGCGCCTGGATCGGCAATCAGCGGAGCAGGTCCGCGGCACTGACGCCGGAGCGGATGGAGCAGCTGTCCGCGATCGGCATGCGGTGGTCCTGATGGTGGGCGTCCTCGCCACCGCGGCCGCCGCGCCTCGCGGCCGGCTACCTGCCCGGGCGGCTGCGCCCGTGGCAGCGGCTGGGCGACTGGACGGCCGATCAGGTCCGCTTCACCGGGATGTTGGTCCGAGGCGGCTTCGGCCGCCAGGTCTTCGTCGTCCTGGTCCACGCCGTCACCGCGCCGCGCACCAGCTGGCGCATCATGCGCACCCAGGAACGCGAGGGGTACATCGAGCGCCTGGGGACGTTCGTGGAGGAGCACCGTGCCCGTCTGGAGGAGCTGCTGCGCGCGTACGGGCCGGGAAGCAGGTCCGCAGAGTTCGGCCGGTACGCGCTGATCGGGCAGCCCGAGACCCTGGTCCTCTTGGAGCGGATGGAGACCGCGCCGTTCCTCCTGCGCAGCCGATGGGACGAGGCGTTCGAAGCCGTCCTGCTGGCCGACCTCGAGTTCGATTGGGAGCCGCGCGTACGCGTCAGCCGATAAGCCTTCGTAGGCCAGACAGCGACGGGCCGCACGGAAGTCTCCGCGCGGTCCGTCGCTGTACGTGAGTCCGGTTGCATCGCCGTGCCGGTTCCAGCGACGTCTGCCGTACTCGCAGGGCGAGCGGCGCTGCAGGGCCGGGGGCCTCGGGAGCCTCTACTCTTCGAGGTTGTCGAAGAGCTGGTCTCGTTTGATGCCGATCTGGCTGATGAAGAGACCCAGCAAGAGTGCCCCCTCCAGGCCGGCGAGCAGAGAGAACAGCCGGTCCCTCTCCTCCTGTGTGCCAGCGTCGTCGTGCTTGAACTTCTGGAGGCTGGTGCGGGTGGCCACGATCACGCGGGCCAGAACGTCGTGGATAAGGCTCGGTCCTTGGCCGATGTCGTGCTCGTGGGCTTCACGTGCCGTGGGACCGCCGCGGTAGACGAAGCACAGGGCCTCCGCCCGCTTGTTCGGCAGGACGACGTCGTCCTTCTCGAAGGTCAGTCCGGGCTCGTCAGGCAGGTTGGCTTCGACCCAGGCCATGACTTCTTCCTTGCTGAACGCCTCCCGCATGATCCGGTCGATCAGCTCGATCAGCGAGTTGGCCGCCTGCGAGATGCCGTCCTCGGAGTGCGTCAGGGCGTCCTTGGCCCCTCGGATCTTCCTGATGAGCTGGGAGTTTTCACGCTCAAGCCTCTTCGCCGAGGCATCGGCCACCCGGTGCCGGATGATGGAGACGATCTCCGTCATGTCGTCGGGCCGCCAGCCGACGAGGTCGTCGGCGGTGGCGGCGGTGAGCTGCATGGGGAGTGTGGAGATGACCTTCTTACCGAACGCCTCGTCCGCCAAGATGAGCATCTGCACGATCTCAAGGCCGATGATGTCGGTCTTCGACACGGCCTTTCGCTGGTTCTCCGTCATGTTGTTGACAGCGTCGCTCCACGCCACGGCGAACGGCATCAGTCCGCGGAGTCCGCGTCGCACGGCCAGAGCTACGATCGCGCCGTCCTCTTTCACCGCGTCCGCGAGTCGTCTGAAGTCACCGGCTCCGAGCAGACGAAGCGCGAAGGCACGGTAACTCACACCCCTGAAAGAGTTCAGCCAGGATATCGCCATATCCTTGTTCTGGATTCGCTCCAGAATGTGGTCGAGCCCCGTCTCTACGTCGGAAAGATCGAACTCCTCGAAGGTGGACTCCACCCGGTCCTGCCAGGGCTGGCCGCTGCCGGTGTCCATGAGAGCTCGGCACATCGAGATCAGCAGGTCTGCACCGATGACTGCCGCGTCGTCGAAGTGCAGGGCCGTACGGACGTCGGGGTCAAGCTGGCGGAGAAACTCCGCGGTCCGCGATCGACGCGTACCAACAGCCGCAGGGTCCTGCATGCTCGCCTCGCTTCACCCACGTGCAATTGATTACCGATCAACTTACTCCGCTGCAACGGAATGCATCACTGTTTTTCCGTGCCACCCACGCCGTCGGGCCATTGGCCATATGCGCGGCTCGCCACAAGCGCCTGGCGAAGCCTCAGGGTGTGTCGCCAGACCAGTCCCAGCGCTTCCGCTCACCGGGCCGCGAGTCGTACAGGGCGCGGCCGCAGGCGCCGAACTGTCCGAGCTCGGTCATCAGCGCGACGCCGGTCTGGATCTCGTCAGCCGGTGATGTCGAGCAGCAGGCCGTCGAGCGGACCGCCGACAAGTTCGGCGTACGTCCGCCAGGCTTGGGCCGGGACGCGGGTGGTCGTGGTCCTCCCCGTAGATCCGGCCGCGCCGCAACTCCTCCTTCCTGTCCATGAGTCTTAGCCTCCCAGCCACCACCGACAGCCGGGGCGTAGTCGTCGGGCCTCCGGCGAGTACTACGACGGGCCTGCCCCGCCCGCCGCGTCCCAGCCGTCCAGGAAGTCGGCAAGGGCACCGCGTTGCGTTTTCTCGCGGGCGACCTGCCGGGCGAGAACTTCGCGGTCGACGTACGGGGCGACGGCGGCGAGGACCAGGCGCTGGAGTTCGTCGGGTTCGAGGGCTTCGATTTCTCACTGCAAGGGGTGGTTGATGTCGAAGCCGTAGCGATGGGCGAGGGCCGGCCACCTCGGGTCATGGCGCTTGCTCTCGGTCGCCGGCAGGGCGTACCGCTGGACCTGTTCGTGGGTGAGCAGGACGCGGGTGCCCCGGCTCCAGCATCCCGTGCGCTCCACCCAGTCCCGTTCGACATCCTCACCTGAGCAGTCGAAATCGCCGACGATTCTCTGGGGCACCGCGAGCGTGCGGTTCGCATTCACACAGCTCAGAAGCGGTCGGAATGACCTTAATGCGCGCAACAGGTGTGGTGCACGGACACGCCGCGCGGGTCGCCTGCCTCGTCGTACAGGGGCCCCAACGGCTGGCTCGTTGATCACTCAGCTCGGCAGGTAAGGACTGTCTGCCCCGCCAAGACGGGGCAGACAGGTGGGCTGTCAGGTGGTCTTGTCGCCCTGGCCGGTGAGCTGGGTGATGGTGAAGTGGACGAACTCAGCGGGACGCACGGGCGCGACGCCGATGTCGCAGACGACCTTGCCGTCCTCCTTGGTCTTGGATGTGTTGTTGGTGTCGTCGCAGATCACGTAGAACGCCTCGTCCGGGGTGCGTCCCACGAGGGCGCCCTGTCGCCACTGGTCGGTGAGGAACGAGGTGACGGAGTGCCGCAGGGTCGCCCACAGCCGGTCGTCGTTGGGCTCGAAAACCGCCCAGCTCGTGGACTGGTGGACGGAGTCGGAGAGGTAGGAGACCAGGCGGCGGACGTTGAGGTATTTCCAGTCGCGGGTGGTCGACCTGGTGCGGGCGCCCCACACGAGCAGGCCCCTGTCCGGGAAGACCCGCAGGCAGTTGACGCCCTTCGCGTTCAGCTCACCGTGTTGGTCGTCCGTCAGGGCGGTGTCGATCTTCAGCGCGCCGCGGAGGGCCTGGTTGGCAGGGGCCTTGTGGAGGCCGCGTTCGGCGTCGGTGCGGGCCCAGACTCCCGCCACGTGGCCGCACGGCGGCACAGTGCGCTCGACGGCGTCGACGCCCGGGACCGTGATCCACGGGTAGTACAGGGTGGTGAAGGCCGCTTCGTCGGAGTCGGGTGAGGCGAGCGTGTCGGCGAAGGCGCCCGCCTGTGCCGGGCTCAGGGCGGGCGGCGGGTCGAGGATCGCCAGCCGGTTGCGCTGCTCGGTGCAGTGCTTTACGACTTCGGCCATCCTGCTGGCGCCAGCTGCGTAGTCGGGCGCGGGCACCTCCTTCTTGGCGGAGGCGTCCGTGGTCATGTCCCAGAGGCTGGGCACGGCGACCATGGTCACCTCGGGAACGCTCTCCAGACCAGCGAGGCCGGTGCGGGTGTCCGTGTCCCCCTTGAGGTCCTGGGGCGAGACGGCGTTCTGCGGGCTGGTGAAGCCCACCACGTAGCAGGTGCTCCCGCCGTTGGCGAAGAACCCGTGGACCGCTTCGGCCAGGGGAAGGCACCGCTGCAGCGTGTGCGTGGTGGCCGTGTCGGTCGCGTCTGCGAGGTCCTTGGCGATTCCCGCGGTGCTGTAGCGGGCGGCGAACTCCTGCCAGCTGCCGATCTTCTGCGGGACGGCACGCTCAGCTTCGGTGAACGGCTTGGGGACCGCGTCCCGGGCATCGTTGACGGATGCCTTCGTGTAGCCGAGGAACGCCGGGACCGACGTGCTCGCCCCCATGATCACGCGTACTCCACTGGAGCGTTCGTTCACGAACACTCCCGGCGGGTTCTGGCTGGGCATTGATGCTCCTTGCGGTGAGAGGGCCGCTGCTTGTGCAAGCGGCGAAGCCGTACCCACCCCAGCGCAGTACGCCGCCTCGCACTCCTTTAAGGGGGCAAACCACATCTTTGGGTGAAGGCTTCCAAAGACATCCGGTGGCTGGGGAAGGAAGAGCTCGGGGACGGCTTGGACAGCTGATCGAGCAGCAGGTGCACGTCGAGCACAGCACCTGCGCTTTTCAATGCCGGTGGGCCGGGGCGCGATTGAGCTGGGCCATGAGTTCGCGGACGGTCGAGCGGGCGGCGTTCAGCTCGTCGCCCTGGTCCTGGAGCTTGAGTTCTAGGTCGACCACCTGCTGTTCGAGAGTGGTGATCTTGGCCTTGATCTGCTCGGTGTCGTCCGGGCCGCCGATGCCGACCTCGCGCCAGACCTGCTCGCCCAACACCTCACCGAGGCGGGCTTCGAGGCTGCGGACCTGGGCAGCGAGGCGGGCGGATCGGGCGTCCGCCGCCAGGAGGTCGGCCTGCAGAGAGGCCCGGCTGACCATGGGTCCACGACCGCCCGGGACGGCTGGCGGCACGGCGGCCTGGGCGTGGACCTGGCCGAGGAGGTCGCGATGGCGGTAGAGGAAGGTGCGGTCGACGCTGGCCCGGCGGGCGATCGCGGTAACGCTGATCTCGGTGCCCTCCTTGGTCGCGGCGGCCAGGGCGGCCTGGACGCGCTGGCGGCGCCGGCCGGTGTCGGCGCGGCGGCCTTCGGCCATGGCCTGGACGCTTGGCTCGGGTGCGGTCATGCGGGTCGCTCCGGTCTCAGGTCGGGCAGGGGCTGGCGGATGCGAGGCATGCCGAGGAAGCCCTGGCGGGTCTTGCGGACGATGGCGGCGGCCTGCTGGATCTGGTCGCGTTCGTCGTCGGTGAGCTGGTCGACGTCCTCGGTGACGCGTTGAATCAGCCGACGCACCCGGCGGATCTCCTCGTCGGACGGGGCGGCCTCGGCGCGGGCCCAGGCGTCGGCCTCGGGCATCGCGAGCAGCTTCTCCCGGGTGCGGAGCAGGTCGTCGAGGTAGGAGCGGAGTTCGGGGAGGTAGGAGACGTCGGTGGAGAAGTGGTCGCAGCCCACGCAGCGGAATCGCAGCGGGCACGCTCCACCGCCGGCGGCGACGTTGGTCGGTTCGGAGCAGGTCCCGAAGGGGACGACGACCGAGCCGATCGCGCGGCGGGTGCGTTCGGTGTCCAGGAAACTGGTCACCGCGCCCCAGACGCGCTCGCCGTGGCGGTTGAACTGCATCTGGGTGACCTTGTCGACAGCTTCGCGGAGCCGGACCTGCTTGACCCGGTAGTAGTTGCGGGTGGACTCGTACGAGTCGTGATCGAGGAGTTCGGCCAGGACATCGAGCGGGACGCCGTTGTCCGCGTGGCGCTGGGCGTAGGAGTGCCGGTAGGCGTAGGGGAAAACCTTCTCCTTGTCGAAGACGGTGCCGTCGTCGAGGTGGAGCTCAGGCATCGCCTCGACCCACTCCCGGTGCGGGGCGCTGAGGTAGTTGGAGTCGTAGGACTTGGTGCCGTGCAGGTTCAGTTGCCCGGACGGCAGCAGCACCAGCTTCGACGCGGGCCGGCCGGGGAAGCGGGAGCGGACCCTGTCCTGCTGGGTGCGGATCAGCGCGGCGGTCGTCTCGTGGACGGGCAGCTCGCGCCCGATCCGCTCTTCCTTCCAGTTGCTGTAGAGCAGGACGGGCTTGCCCTGGCCGTCGCGGGTCAGGCAGTCGAGGTCCAGGCAGCAGATCTCGTCGGGGCGCCGGCCGGTGTCGATGAGGATCTCGACAGCGACGCGCAGTTCACGGCAGCACATCGACTCGAACAGGTCGAGGTGGGAGCACAGCTGGCGCAGGATCTCCGGGGGCAGGTCCTGCCCCTCCTGGGAGGGCTCGGCGGCCTTGGGCACGTCGTGGCGGGTGATGACGAAGTCGTCCGGCAGGCCGGCCATCGGAGCGCCGGGGCGGGTCAGGCCCATCGCGCGGGCCTCCCTCAGCGCGTTGCGGGCCTTCTGGATGTAGTGGCGGCGGGTGTTCAGCGTGAAGTGCCCGTTGGCCTGGAGGAACGACATCCGGTTCAGGTAGTTCTCGATGTCCGCGCGCGACAGCGCGGCCAGGTCGAGGCCGCGGTCCGGCCGCGCGCGCAGGCTCTGCGAGAGCTTGGCCAGGCCGTGCAGGTACTGCTGGGCGTGCGAGCTGGTGCTGCGGGAGCGGACGCGGGTGAGGTAGTCGCGGGCCCACCGCTTCGCGGCCTCCAGCAGCCAGGGCTGGGACAGCTCGGTGAAGACCAGCGAGCCGCGGTGGCCGAACGGCGCCAGGTCCCAGGTGTCCTTCGCGTACTCGGTCTCCGGGGTCTTCAGCACCCGGGCGACGAAGGCGCGGGTGCGGTTCAGCAGTACCACGGCCGTCTCGTTGGCCTTGGGGCGCGGGACGTCCTCCAGTCGGCTCGCGCCGCTGGGGCGGACGGTCCGGTCGATCAACGCGCGCACCGAGCCCGCCTCGGTCTTCGCGTGCTTCATGCTGCGCTGGTAGATCCCAAACAGCAGCTGGGCGGCGACCAGGTCGGGCAGGCCGCGGAAGCTCACCTCCGTGCCCTGCGAGGCGGCGTCGTTGGTCCGCAGCCATTCCTGCTCGTCCACGACCACCCCGTGCCGGCGCAGGCGGACCATCCGCCGGTGGTGCGTCTCGCACAACCGCAGACCCACCGGGCTGGCCGCCTCCCGGGTGCAGGCCAGTACTCCGCAGTCGCCCAGACCGGACAGCGGCTCGACAGCTAGGTCGGCCAGGAACTCCTCCAGCGTGCCGCCGCAGACCTGGAGCCGGTACCAGTGGGCCCGGCAGATCCGCTGCTTGCCGTTGTTGATCCGGGGCCGCCCGCACCCGGTCACCGAGCATGGGTACGCACCGCGGGCCCGGGCTGTGCGCGGGACCAGGACGAACTCCTCGTAGGGCAGCCCGGAGTCACGGTGCAGGTGCTGGCACGTCGCGCACAGTTTCAGCCCCTTCACTGGCGACGTGCAGCCCGGCACCGGGCAGGACCGTGATCCCATGGTCGGGTGGCCGACCGGCGGGGTCAGCACCCGCCGTACCGGATCCCAGCCGACGCCGGTCAGGTAGTCGCCGGGGATCAACGACCACATGAACGCGGCGAGCTCCTCGTCCGGGGCGTCGGCGGACGGCGGCGTCGCCGGCCAGGCAAGAGCCTCGGTCACCGCAGGCCCCCCAGCTCTCGCGGGGACGGTACGGCCTCGACCGCGGACCGCAGCCGGTCCGGCGCCGGTGTCAGGTACGGCTCGCTGCTGGCCAGGCGGGCGTGGTCGAGCAGGACGGAGATCTCGTCCAGGCCAGCCCCGGCGTCGCCGAGGTTGCTGCCCGCCGCGCGCCGCAGCATCCGCGGCGTGACGCTCCGGTCCAGCCCGGCCCGCTTCGACAGCCGGCCCAGCAACTCGGTGATCGCGTCGGCCGTCATCGGGGCGCCGAGCGGAGCGGCGAACAGGTTCACCAGCACGAAGTCGCTCGCCGGGCCGTGCGGCAACGCCATCCGCTCCAGCACGTACTGGTCATAGGCGTGCACCACCAGGTGGTCCACCGGCTTCCACCGCCCCGGTGCCGCCATGGTCTGCCGCTTCGCCCAAGCGCCATTGGGGTTGTCCCTCCGCAGAGTGTGCAGATGAGAGCCCTGCTTCTGGCAGCCCAACGCCGACGAGTCCGGCATGAAGTGCATGTCCTCGCGCCGCAGGCCGGCCGCGCCTCCCGGACGCAACCCGGCCCGGCCCAGCAGCAGCACGATGAACCGATCCCGTGCACTGCGGGCAGCCAGGAACAGCGCCACGATCTCCCGGTCGGTGGCCCGCTCACCCTTCTTACGCGGGACCGTCACCCGGTGGCGGGGCCGCATCCGATACCCGGTCGTCCCCTCCCCGCGCGCCTCGATCGGCAACTCCCAATCCTCTGCCACTTCGTAGAGCTGGGCCATCACGGCCGACGGCACCGTCTTCGTGGTGATGCCGTGGAGCAGGAACTGGCGCACCCCGGTCACCACGTTCTGGATCCGGGCCGGCTGCCGGGCAGGCTCCGCGTCCGGCCCCGCCAGCACCAGCCCCGGCCCGGTAGGCCGGTCGACGCCGGTCACCTCCTTCGTGCCGAACTTCAGCCAGACCAGGAACAGCCCGAACTCCTCCGCCGCCACCCGCCATTCCCGGCCGGTCCGCGCACACCAGCGCAGATACAGCGCGACGTGCCCGGCGTAGGTCCGGGTCGTCAGTTCTTCCTGGTCCCGGCCGAACCGAACGTGCCGTAGGAAGGCGTCCGCGTCCGGCATCACCGCGTAGTTGTCGTCGACCACCGTCCAGTACCGGACGCCGGACGGCAGCCTTACAGGAAAGGCCCTCAAGGGTCTCCTCCGATCTCATCTGCAACATGCCGCAACGATCACGACAGCCCCAGAGATGCGGAAGAAAACCCCAGGTCACCCGATGCAGTGCATCGTCACACCACACTCGTGGACGCCCGGGAGAACGACGACCAGGAGCACGGCGTCGCGCGGGTCGGCGGTGACGCGGTCGTGGACGACGTCGGCGTACGACTGCGAGCCGAAGCCGCGGACCACCAAGACCGGAATGCCCGCCGCAGCGAGCCAGCCGGTCAGCTGCTGGCGCAGGGCGTCCTTCTCCGCCGCGACGTACAGCGCGTGCTCCTGGCCCTCGGTGCGGTCCAGCCGGAACCAGCCGGGCATCCCCGCCACGAACGAGTCGGCGCCCGGCCAGGCGGGCGGGACGTGGATCTCCCGGACCGTATCGATCAGGCCGGGGAACCGTCCCTCGCGGCGGGCGCGAGCGAGCTGCGCGGACAGCCGCCGGTACATCGGAGCGGTGTGCGGCAGTGCGCCCTCGGAGACCAGGCGGTACATCACCTGGCGCAGAGTGACGCCGCCCTCGTAGCTCTCCACGATCTCCCGGGCCCGGTCCACCACGGCCGGCCACCGGATCCGTTCCGACGCCATACCGGTACTTGTACCCATCACCGCCGCCGTGGCGTGCCGGGTGCCGGGTGCCGGGTGCCGGGCAGTGTCTCCGTACGAGGGCGTGCCCAGCGACGTCCTACTCCGGGCCGGGGTCGCGCAGCGGGTTGCGGTGACCGTAGTCCCAGCACTTCACGGTCTCCGGGAGCCGCTCGTAGCGCGTGCCGGGGACGCCGAAGGAGCCGTCGATGCGGAATCCGCCGCACCCCCGGCAGGGGGTGGCGTGGAAGGGCTTGTCGCAGCGGAGGCAGGTGTCTTCCGCGCTGGTCTGGTCGAGGCGGGTAACTCGGGTGTCTGCGCTGCCATATCGCACGCAGAACGCTTCCTGGGTCTTCATGGTTCTGGTGCACAGCAAATTCACGGCATCGTTTCCCCCGCTCCGATCCGAGGCGCAGCCCGCGGGCGCGGGTCGCAGGCCGGGCCCCGGGAAACGGTGGTCCCTCGGGGCCCGTGGTGCGCCGGTTCAGGTCCGCCGGCGGAACCAGCCGCCGCGGCCCCAGTCCGGCTCGGGTCCGCCCCCAGGCTTCGGCAGCGCGGCGGCCTCAAGGCGGGCGGTTTCGGCGTCAGCCTCCTGGCGGGCGACGTCGTCGGCGCGCACAGACCGCACACCGACCTGTCCCCGGCCCGGACGGCGGTCCGTCCCGCACCGGTGGCGCGGGAACTTCGATGTCCGTTCCGGCCTGCGGGGCCCGGTGGCGGTCCGGGCCCCGCAGCTGGAGGTCAGTTGGTGCCGAGGGTCGCGGGCCGGGCATCGAGCGCCGTGCGCAGGCGCTCCGCGACCGTCCGGGACCGCCAGCCG
Organism: Streptomyces flavofungini; assembly: GCF_041028215.1. Lineage (GTDB taxonomy): Bacteria > Actinomycetota > Actinomycetes > Streptomycetales > Streptomycetaceae > Streptomyces > Streptomyces flavofungini_B. The sequence continues at coordinate 3,278 of NZ_JASKYR010000028.1, read as the reverse complement.
AAGGCCGGGCCCTTCATCTCCTCCAGGGGCAGTTTCCTGTGCTGGTCGGGCCACAGAGGAGCGGATGTCCAGCCCAAGGGGTGCAGCCCGGCCCGGTCCATGTCCCGGTCGACGCCTGCCAGGTAGTCCTTGTCGACGGGCAGTTCGCCGTTGACCTGCCAGATCACTCCGTCCAGGTGGATGGGCAGGTGGGGGAAGCCGAAGAAGAAGCCGAGGCAGCGTTCGCGCAGCACTGCGGCGCTCTGCTCGGGACTCAGGGGCACGCCCTTCTCCTCTTGGGCGGGCCCCGGGAGTGCGGTCCTGCAGTCGGTGTGGGGGAAGACGTCGATCTCCCCGAGGACCACGTGCGCGGTGGCGTTCTCCCGGTCGGGGTAGCTCCATCCGGTCTTCGGCAGCAGGACGATCACGTCGTAGGCGTCGCGGGCGCCGGCCAGCGCCAAGGCGAGGGGGCTGCGGTCCGTGCGGGGAAGGCCGCGGTCGCTCTCTCCTGAGGGGTGGCGTACTTCCCACATGCAGGTGTGGTGGGCCAAGAGGCCGGGACCGTCCGGCGCGGCCCACAGCGTGCTGGTGACCGGCTCCGGCGGAGCAGCCGGCTCGGTCGCCTTCTTGCGACGACGGGACCCGCGCTCGAACGCGCCGCGCATGGCCATACGCCAGTAGTTCTCGGTCTCCTCGAGGAGCAGGACCCGCTGCCCGCTGTGTGCCCAGGCGGCCGTGATGCCGCCGACCAGGCGGTAGAGGTTGCCCGAGCGCTCCGCCAGGAACCGCAGGACGTGCGGCGGGCGTGGCATCGCTGCGCTGGTCTGCGCACGGCGCAGCGCCTGGGTGTACTTCTCCCCGGTGCGGCTCGCCCGACGAGCGGTCTGCGCGGCGGTGGACTGGTTCTTCGGCATGACGTACTCCTTGGCCGGACCGGGCCACGCCCCCGGGGCCGACTCGTACGACTGCCGTAGAGCACGACGGATCGCAGAACGGTTGGGAGCGGGCCCCTGAGGACCTTGACCTCCGCACCCCGGTGGCGTGGCTCCAGGGGCGGGCGGTGATCGGCAGTACGCACTAGCCGGGCAGGATGCTAACCGGGCCGACGGCAGCGGCCGAAGCCATGTGCCGCTGATTCCCTCGAACGAGCGAGGATCACGGGTAGCCGATCCGAGGCGCTGCCAGCGAGCGCAGGCCCGGAGGACGCTTGTCCCCTAGGTCGTGTCCGCAAAGTCAGGGCAGCCAGAGTTTGAGGCAGGCCAGGGTGACCAGGGCCTGGTAGTGGCGGGCGCGTTTGTCGTAGCGGGTGGCCAGGGCTTTGTTGTGCTTGAGCTTGTTGAAGCAGCGCTCGACGACGTTGCGTCGCCGGTAGGCCGCCCGGTCGAGTCGGCAGAGGCTCTCGCCCCTGCGGAKGCGGCCGTTGATCTGGTCGATGCGCTCGGGAATCGCCGCCTTGATGCCGCGACGTCGCAGGTAGGTGCGGATCTTCGTGGACGAGTAGCCCTTGTCCGCCGCGACCCGCTCGGGCCTGGTTCTGGGTCTGCCGGGTCCGCACCGCTGAATGCGGATGCGGGCCATGACCTGCTCGAACTGGGTGCAGTCGTTGACGTTGCCGGCGGTGACGGTGAAGGCCAGGGGGCGGCCTTCACCGTCGCAGGCGAGGTGGATCTTTGTGGTCAGCCCGCCGCGGGACCGGCCGAGTGCCTCGCCCGGCCAGTCCCGCCCCCTTTTTTCGGGCTCCCGCGGCGTGCTGATGGGCCCGCACTGTCGTTGAGTCCACGCAGACAACGGTCCAGTCGACCCCACCGACCGCGTCCGAGTGCTGCTGGACGTGGGCCAGGAGGCGGTCCCAGGTGCCGTCGGCAGACCAGCGGCGGAAACGTGCATAGACCGTCTTCCACGGGCCATACCGCTCGGGCAGGTCCCGCCAGGCAGCCCCGGTGGACAGCTTCCACAGGATCCCGTTGACCACCTGCCGGCGATCCCGCACCGGACGACCCATCCGCGGTGGAGCCAGAAACGGCTCGATCACCGCCCACGACTCATCAGTCAGCTCATGACGACGCACCACGAACAGACCAACGACCACAGCACTTTGCGGACACGACCTAGGTCCTGCCTGACAAAGGATCTTGGACGGGTTCGCGGAGCCAGAGGATGAGTGCGGCGAGGTGGACTCCGGCCTTGTAGCGGGTGGCGAGTTTGTCGAATCGGGTGGCGGTCGCGCGGAACTGCTTGAGACGGTTGAAGCAGCGTTCGACCACGTTGCGTGCCTTGTAGAGCTCGCGGTCGAAGGCCGGCGGTCTGCCGCCGGCCTTCCCTCGCCGCAGGCGGTTGGCCTTCTGCCGGCCCGTTCTGGGATCACGGCCTGGATGCCTCGCCTGCGCAGGACCTGGCGGATCGCCCGGGACGAGTAGGCCTTGTCCGCGATGACCGCGGCGGGCCTGCGGCGGGGCCGTCCGGCACCGGTCCGGGGCACCCGCAGCTCGTCCATGACCGTGTCGAAGACGGTGGAGTCGTTGACGTTGCCGGGCGTGACGACGACGGCCAGGGGCAGGCCCCGGCCGTCGCAGGCGAGATGGACTTTCGTGGTCAGCCCGCCGCGGGACCGGCCCAGCGCCTGGCCAGCCGGCGTGCGTGCCGGATCTTCCAGTTCGTCCCCCGCCGTCGCCCCTTTTTGCGGGCGCCGGCGGCGTGCTGATGGGCCCGGTTGATCGTGGAGTCCACCGACACCGTCCACTCCACGGCTCCGACGGAGTCGTCGCGGACCTGGACCTGTTCGAGCAGACGGGTCCAGGTGCCGTCCGCTTCCCAGCGGGCGAACCGTTCATAGGTCGTCTGCCACGGCCCGTAGCGTTCCGGCAGGTCACGCCACGGGGCACCGGTCCGTCCCCGCCACAACACCCCGTTGATCACCTGCCGGTGATCGCGCCACGGCCGCCCACGACCGTCAACACCCGGCAGCAGCGGCTTTATCCGTTCCCACGCCGCATCCGTCAGCTCACCACGACCCACCACAAGATCAATTATCAGACAGGTCCTAGGTCGTGTCCGCAAAGTGCTGTGGTCGTTGGTCTGTTCGTGGTGCGTCGTCATGAGCTGACTGATGAGTCGTGGGCGGTGATCGAGCCGTTTCTGGCTCCACCGCGGATGGGTCGTCCGGTGCGGGATCGCCGGCAGGTGGTCAACGGGATCCTGTGGAAGCTGTCCACCGGGGCTGCCTGGCGGGACCTGCCCGAGCCCCCCCCCCCCCCCCCCCCCCCCCCCCCACAAGATCAATTATCAGACAGGTCCTAGGT
>NZ_JASKYR010000279.1:0-8749 GCF_041028215.1 Streptomyces flavofungini | reverse complement strand
GCCCCCGAGCCCTCAAGCCCGCCAGCGAGTCCATGACACTCCTGGCCGCCGCCGTCATCGTCCACGACGAGGCCACCAACCGCGTCGTACTGCTGCAACGCGGCGAGAACGCCAAGTTCGGCCAAGGCCTGTGGGACCTGCCGGTCGGCAAGAGCGAACCGGGGGAGCCGATCACACGGACCGCGGTGCGCGAGCTGTACGAGGAGACCGGCCTCGTGGTGCGGCCGAAGGCACTGAAGATCGCACACGTCATCCATGGCGCATGGGGAGTCGAGGCCCCCAACGGCTACCTCACCGTCGTCTTCGCCGCGCACGAGTGGTCCGGCGAGCCGCAGAACCGGGAACCGCAGAAGCACGCCCAGGTGCGGTGGACCGATGCCACGGCCGTCCCGGAGGCCTTCGTCGCCACGAGCGCCGAAGCGCTTCACCGCTACCTCGACGATGGCCCGGGGGTCTTGCTCGACGGCTGGGAGTGAGTGACGGGAGTTCTGTCGGAGGTGCCCCGAGGCACTCGGCAACGCAGTGAGGGCTGGTTCCCGGCGATCGGGGAACCAGCCCTCACTGGTAACTGCGACATGTAGCCAGGGACCTGTCGGCCCCCCGCGATTTAGATGTCGAAGTAAAGCTCAAACTCGTGCGGGTGCGGCCGCAGCTGGATCGGGGCGATTTCGTTCGTGCGCTTGTAGTCGATCCACGTCTCGATCAGGTCGGACGTGAAGACGCCGCCCGCCTGGAGGTACTCGTTGTCCGCCTCCAGGGCGTCGAGGACCGCGGGGAGGGACGTCGGGACCTGGGGGACGCCCGCGTGCTCCTCGGGGGCGAGCTCGTAGAGGTCCTTGTCGATCGGCTCGGCCGGCTCGATCTTGTTCTTGACGCCGTCGAGGCCCGCCAGGAGAAGCGCGGAGAAGGCCAGGTACGGGTTGGAGGACGGGTCCGGCGCGCGGAACTCGACGCGCTTGGCCTTCGGGTTCGAGCCCGTGATCGGGATGCGCATCGCGGCCGAGCGGTTGCGCTGGCTGTAGACCAGGTTGACCGGGGCCTCGAAGCCGGGGACCAGGCGGTGGTAGGAGTTCACCGTGGGGTTGGTGAAGGCCAGCAGCGAGGGGGCGTGCTTGAGGATGCCGCCGATGTAGTAGCGGGCGGTGTCCGACAGGCCCGCGTAGCCCTGCTCGTCGTAGAAGAGGGGCGAGCCCTCCGACCACAGCGACTGGTGGACGTGCATGCCCGAGCCGTTGTCACCGAAGATCGGCTTCGGCATGAAGGTCGCGGTCTTGTTGTTCTGCCACGCGACGTTCTTCACGATGTACTTGAAGAGCATCAGGTCGTCGGCCGCGGCGAGCAGCGTGTTGAACTTGTAGTTGATCTCCGCCTGGCCGGCCGTGCCCACCTCGTGGTGCTGGCGCTCCACCTGGAGGCCCTGCTTGTCCAGTTCGAGGGAGATCTCGGCGCGCAGGTCGGCGAAGTGGTCGACCGGCGGGGCCGGGAAGTAGCCGCCCTTGTAGCGGACCTTGTAGCCGCGGTTGTTCTCGACGGCACCGGTGTTCCAGGCGCCCGCCTCGGAGTCGATCTCGTAGAGCGAGCGGTTGGCGGAGGTCTCGAAGCGGACCGAGTCGAAGACGTAGAACTCCGCCTCGGGACCGAAGTACGCGGTGTCGGCGATGCCGGTGGAGGCCAGGTACGCCTCGGCCTTCTTCGCCACGTTCCGCGGGTCACGGCTGTACTGCTCGCCCGTGATCGGGTCGTGGATGAAGAAGTTGATGTTGACGGTCTTGTCGCGGCGGAAGGGGTCCACGCGGGCCGTCGACAGGTCGGCGCGCAGCGCCATGTCCGACTCGTGGATGGCCTGGAAGCCACGGATCGACGATCCGTCGAAGGCCAGCTCCTCCTCCGGGTCGAACGCCGCCGCCGGAATCGTGAAGTGCTGCATGACACCGGGCAGGTCGCAGAATCGGACGTCGATGAACTTGACGTCCTCGTCCGCGATGTACTTCTTCGCGTCGTCGGCGTTCTGGAACAACATCCAACTCCTCCTACTCCCGCCCGGGGCGGGACGGGGTTGCAGCTTGTTGTGCGGCCAGTGCGGTGGCACACGCTGGGACCCGACCATAAGGACGGGGGATTTCTCAAGCGTGACCCATTTGTTTCGCCGAAGTTAACCGGCCCGGGGGCACTGGCCCGCAGGGGTCTCCCTGCTCGCCTACCCCGCCCGGTCCGGTATGCACCCGCGCGCAGTACCGTGGACGGGTGGACAACAGGCAAGCAATCGGATCGTGGCTGTCGGGCCCGCGCGCGGCCGCGGAGGACGCTGGTGTCGACTTCGGGTACCGGGGCGAGCAGCTCGGGCTGCCGGAGGAGGGGCCGGGGTCGATCGCCCGCCCGGGCCGCCGCATCGGCGCCATCGCCGTGGACTGGGGTCTGTGCATGCTGATCGCATACGGTCTGTTCGCCCGCGGTGACCAGCAGGCCATGGGCAACTGGGCGCTCGGCATCTTCTTCGTGCTCAGCGTCCTCACCGTCGGCACGGTGGGCGGTACGCCGGGCAAGGCGCTCTTCCGGCTCCGCGTCGTCGCCGAGGGCGGCGGACGGCTCGGCATCGGCCGTGTCCTGGTGCGCGGCGTCCTGCTCTGCCTCGCCATCCCGGCCCTCATCTGGGACCGCGACGGCCGCGGCCTCCACGACCGCCTCGCCCGCGCCGTGCAGATCCGGGTCTGAGCACCACCGACCTCACGCGAGGCCGAGTGCCGGGTCGGACCATGACGACCTGCGGCGACTGCGGCGACACGGCCATCCACGACGTACGGCGAGGGCCCCGGAACCTGCTCGGTTCCGGGGCCCTCGCCGTACGTCGTCGTAGGAGAAGCGCGGAGAAACTACCGCATCTTCGGGCCGCCCCGAGGCATCCGCATGCCCTTCGGCATCGGGCCCTTCGGCAGCGGCATGTTCGACATCAGGTCGCCCATGGCGCGCAGCCGGTCGTTGGTGGCCGTCACCTGAGGGCCCGTGAGGACGCGCGGCAGCTTCAGGAGCGTCGTGCGGAGCTTCTTGAGGGAGACCGTGTCGTCGGTGGTGCCGACGATGACGTCGTGCACCGGGACGTCGGACACGATGCGGGCCATCTTCCTCTTCTCGGCGGCCAGCAGGCTCTTCACCCGGTTCGGGTTGCCCTCGGCCACCAGGACGATGCCGGCCTTGCCGACGGTGCGGTGCACCACGTCCTGGCTGCGGTTCATCGCGACCGCGGGGGTCGTCGTCCAGCCGCGGCCGATCTTGTCGAGCACCGCGGCCGCCGCACCGGGCTGGCCCTCCATCTGTCCGAAGGCGGCACGCTCGGCCCTGCGTCCGAAGACGATCGCCATCGCGAGGAAGGCGAGCAGGAAGCCGAGAATGCCCAGATAGACCGGGTGACCGAGCAAGAAGCCGATCGCGAGGAAGACACCAAAGGTGACGATTCCCACAGCCGCGATGATCAGGCCGATTTTGGAGTCGGCCCGCCGGGTCATCTTGTAGGTCAGAGCGATCTGCTTGAGTCGCCCTGGCTCCGCGGCCGCATCCGCCGCGGTGGATTCCTTCCTCGCCATGCTCCTGAGTCTACGTGTCCCCGGAAGCGACTACGACGTGCGGGTTGCCACCGTCTCCTCGAACACGCGCAGCGCCTCGACCCTGTCCTTGGCGCGGCGGCGGTCTTCGAGCACGGAAGTCCAGGCGTTGCGGCGTGCGGTGCGCTGGCCGCCGCTCATGAGCAGCGACTCGACGGCACGCAGTGCGACGGAGACGGACGGGATGGCGGTGGCGCGTACGGGCGCGGCCTGCATGGTGGGGCCCTCCTGGGAAGCGGCTCGGGTGAGCAGCTGTGGGTAAGGGTGTACGAGCGGTGATACCAGGGTCACTGATTGGTGTTACCAGGGCGTGACCGAGCGGTCAAACGCCGATGAAACCTTGATGCCTCGCCCAAAAACGACGACGCGGTCCATACGCCTCCGCTACCTGCGGAATCGCATGAACCGCGTCGTTGCGGCTTCTACCAGTCAGTAGCTGCTTGTGCGGCGATTCACACGAGGCCCACGCGCCCGGCATGTGCCACGGTCCCTGGCGGCCCCGCCGCCCGGGCCGCCCGCGGCCTCGCGGCTCGGGCCGCCGACGGCCCCGCGGCTCAGACCGCCTGCGGCGTGACCGCGCCGCGCTGCTCCATCGCCATCTGGTACAGGCGCCCGGCGCGGTACGAGGAGCGGACCAGCGGGCCGGACATGACGCCGGAGAAGCCGATCTCCTCGGCCTCCTCCTTCAGCTCCACGAACTCCTGCGGCTTGGCCCAGCGCTCCACGGGGTGGTGGCGCACCGACGGGCGCAGGTACTGCGTGATGGTGATGAGCTCGCAGCCCGCCTCGTGCAGCCGGTGCAGCGCGTCGCTGATCTCCTCGCGCTCCTCGCCCATGCCGAGGATCAGGTTGGACTTCGTGACCAGGCCCGCCTCACGCGCCCGCGTGATGACTTCGAGGGAGCGCTCGAAACGGAAGCCAGGGCGGATGCGCTTGAAGATGCGCGGCACCGTCTCCACGTTGTGCGCGAGCACCTCGGGGCGCGAGGAGAAGACCTCGGCGAGCTGCTCGGGGACGGCGTTGAAGTCGGGGATGAGGAGCTCGACCTTGGTCTGACCCGCCTCGCGCTCCGCCGTCATGGCGTGAATCTGGCGCACGGTCTCCGCGTACAGCCAGGCGCCGCCGTCCTCCAGGTCGTCGCGGGCGACGCCGGTGATCGTGGCGTAGTTCAGGTCCATCGTGACGACGGACTCGCCGACGCGGCGCGGCTCGTCGCGGTCGAGGGCCTGCGGCTTGCCGGTGTCGATCTGGCAGAAGTCGCAGCGCCGGGTGCACTGGTCGCCGCCGATGAGGAACGTGGCCTCGCGGTCTTCCCAGCATTCGTAGATGTTCGGACAGCCCGCTTCCTGGCAGACCGTGTGCAGGCCCTCGCTCTTCACGAGCTTCTGGAGGGCGTTGTACTCGGGGCCCATTTTCGCCCGGGTCTTGATCCACTCGGGCTTGCGCTCGATGGGGGTCTGGCTGTTCCGGACCTCCAGGCGCAGCATCTTGCGTCCGTCGGGTGCGACTGCGGACACATCGGCTCCCTGATAGCTGGCGTAACTTCGATTCGTCGGCGCACCCCAGGGTACGCCCGTGATGTCTTTGGCCTTACTTCTGGCCAACCTCTGGCCAAGGGGGTGCATTCCCCGGGGCCGCGTATCCGCTAGGCGGAAAGCTTCTCGATGAGCCGCGGCTTCAGCTCCGCGTTCTCCAGGATGTCGCGCAGATGCCGCTCGGCCACGGGCAGAACGTCGGCGATCGTGATGTCGCGGCCGAGTTCGTAGGCGAGGGACGTGACGCCCGCGTCGCGGATGCCGCAAGGGATGATCCGGTCGAACCAGGCGTTGTCCGGATTCACGTTGAGCGCGAAGCCGTGCATCGTGACGCCCTTGGCGACGCGGATGCCGATGGCGGCGATCTTGCGGTCCTCGCGGCGCTGGCCCGCGTTCGACGGCGCGTACTCCGGACCGTTGAGCCGCGCGTCGAACTCCTCGTCCGTGAGGCGCGGGTCGAAGTCGAGGGAGAGGCCGCCGAGCGCGGGGCGCCGCTCCACCGGGTCACCGAGGACCCAGACTCCGCTGCGCCCCTCGACGCGGCTGGTCTCCAGGCCGAACTCCGCACACGTACGGATAAGTGCCTCTTCCAGACGGCGTACGTGTGCTACGACGTCGACCGGACGGGGCAGCTTCTGGATCGGGTAGCCCACGAGCTGGCCGGGGCCGTGCCAGGTGATCTTTCCGCCGCGGTCCACGTCGACGACCGGGGTGCCGTCCAGCGGGCGCTCGCTGTCCGCGGTGCGGCGGCCCGCGGTGTAGACCGGGGGATGCTCAAGGAGCAGGCAGGTGTCGGGGGCCTCGTCGGCGAAGCGGGCGGCATGGACGCGACGCTGCTCGTCCCACGCCTCCTGGTACTCCACGGCGTCCGGGCCGAAGCCCAGTCGGACGAACCGAAACTCACTCACGGCAGGTGCCTCCCTGAACGTTCACCGTGCACACATCGCGCCATCTGCCACTGTACGGGCCCCCCGGCGTGGCAACTCCGGCCCGGGTTCCTCACACGATCGGATGAATGAGGGACGAAGGCCCCTATAGAGGCTGTGATGGCCGTTACATTCGCGCCGTTCACGGAGCCATAAGGGCTGCTCAAGGCAGGCCCGAAAGGCAGGAGACCGCACAGCCGATGACGGAACGACCTCCGCAGCGCACCCCAAACCGCCAGCTCTCCGCACTGATCGCGGAAGCCGGGTTCTCCAATGCGGGCCTCGCGCGCCGCGTCGACCAGCTCGGCCTCGAACACGGCCTGGATCTGCGGTACGACAAGACGTCCGTTACCCGATGGCTGCGCGGTCAGCAGCCAAGAGGCACCACGCCCGCGCTGATCGCCGAGGTCTTCACCAGGCGCCTCGGACGGCGCCTCACCGCGCAGGACCTCGGCCTCGACGCCTGCGCCCCGGTCTACGCGGGCCTGGAGTTCGCCGCCACCCCCGAGGAGGCGGTCGACATCGTCGGCGGTCTCTGGCGCAAGGACTCCGGGAGCCACGCCGAGCTGCGGAAGATCGCCTTCACCCCGGCCGGGCTCGTCGTGCCGAGCCGGGACTGGCTGATCGGCAGGGCCGACGAGCGCGTGGGCCGGGGCGAGACCGACCCGGGCCAGGTGCGCGTACCCCCGCAGGGGCGCCCCGGGGTGCCACGCCAGCGCAGGGAGTCCGACCGGGGGCCCGGCCAGCGGGTGACCAGCGGCGACATCGCGGCGCTCCGGTCCGTCGGCGAACTCTTCCGCGCGCTCGACAACGCGTACGGCGGCGGGCACGCCCGGCAGGCCCTCGTGCGCTATCTGGAGCACGAGGCCGAGCCGATGCTGCGCGGCACGTACGGCGAGCAGGCCGGGCGGCGGCTCTTCGGGGCGGCCGCCGATCTGACCCGGCTCGCGGGCTGGACCTCGTACGACATCGCGGCGCACGGACTGGCCCAGCGGTACTACGTGCAGGCGCTGCGGCTCGCCCAGGCGGCCGGTGACCGGGCCTACGGCTCCTACGTGCTGGTCACCATGAGCCGTCAGGCCGTCTATCTCGGGCACGGGCGCGAGGCCGTCCAGCTCGCCCGCGTCGCCCAGCAGGGCGTCGGCTCGTCCGCGCCGCCCGTCGTGCAGGCACTGCTGTACGCGGCGGAGGCACGCGGCCACGGGGTGCTCGGCGAGGTGCGGGCCTGCACGGCCTCGCTGATCAGGGCCGAGCGGTCCCTGGAGACGGCCAGGCCGGGCGACGAGGTGCCGCACTGGGCCCGCTTCTTCGACGAGGCCCAGCTCGCCGACGACCTCGGGCACAGCTACCGCGACCTCCAGCAGTACCGCGTCGCGGCCCAGCACGCCGAGCGCTCCCTGCAACTGCGCGCCCCCGCCTTCGCGCGCAGCCGCCTCTTCTGCCGGGTGGTGCTCGCCACCGCGCGGCTCGGCCTCGGCGACCTGGAACAGGCCTGCCAGCTGGGCGCGGAGGCCGCGCAGGCGGCCGGTGAGATGCGGTCGGCACGGGCGCACGAGTACGTACGCGACTTCGAGCGCCGTCTGGAGCCGTACCGGGACGCGGCGCCGGTCCGTGGCTACCGCGACAAGGTCGCGGCGGTCTTCGGGTAGGCGGCGGCAGGGCTCCGGCGGGCGGCGAGCGGCAGGTCAGGCGGCGAAGGGCAGGGACTCCCGCACGTCGCTCCCGCCGTCGCCGTCCGCCGGGGCGACGCCGAAGTCCCTGAGTACGGCGTGGGCCGCGCGGCGCCCCGAGTGCAGCGCGCCCTGCACCGTGCTGGTGTCCCGGTGGTCCCCGCAGACGTACAGCCCCCCGAGCAGCCGCACCGGTCGGCGCGGGTCGTGCGGGGGCGGCATCGCGGGCACGGCCTCCGGGGTGTGGTGGAGGGCGAGGAGTTCCCAGCGGTTGGTGTGCGTGCCGTACAGCGCGGCGAGATGGGCGCGCACGGCGCGCTCGGGCGGCGGCGGGCCGAGCACCGTGGAGGAGACCAGGACGCGGTCGGCGGGGGCGCGGGACGGGTCGACCTGGCTGACGACCGCCGTGTGCGCGACCGGGCCCGCGCAGTCGGCGTCGAGCAGCAGTCCGGCACCTTCGAGGGGCGGCTCCGGTGCGGTGTGGTGGAACACCGACACCGCGTGGAAGGGCGGCACCCGCAGCCCGGGGAGCAGCTCGGCGGCGGCGCGGGCGTCGGTGGCGAGCAGCACGGCCCGGCAGCCGATCTCGCCGTGCTCGGCGGTGGTCACGGAGGTCGTGGAGACCGAGGTGGCCCGGACGCCGTGGCGCACCGTGCCCGGCGGCAGTGCCGACGCGAGCAGCTCGGGCAGCACCTCGGCGCCGCCCTCGGGGAGACAGAGCCTGCCCCGGGCGTAGGCGTGCAGGGCGAGGTCGGCGCACCGGCTTGAGGTGGTCAGACCGGGGTCGCAGAGCAGCGCGGAGAGCAGCGGGCGCAGGAAGCCCTCGATGGTGCGCGAGGGCAGCCCGCGCGCGGCGAGGGCCTCGCGGGCCGGGAGTTCGGGACGGTCGAGGAGCCGCTCGACGGGGGTCGCCCCGATACGGGCGAGCGCGGCGCCGAGCCGGGCCTGGTCGAGCGGGCCGCCGAGCGGGGCCGGGCGCGGGGCGGGCCTCGGCGACGGCTTCACCGCACGCGGTACGCGGG
>NZ_JASKYR010000278.1:0-9372 GCF_041028215.1 Streptomyces flavofungini | reverse complement strand
CCGGTGGACGCAGCCCGAGGTCTGGAAGCACCTCCGCGTCCTCGCCCGCCGCGCCGACATCCCGCAAGCCGCCACGATCAAGCCCCACACGCTGCGACACCAGTTCATCACCGACAACCTCGGCAACGGGGTGCCGCTCCAAGACGTCCAGGACGCCGTCTCGCACTCCGACCCGCGCACCACCCAGCGCTACAACCGGCGACGACGTCAACTCGACAACCACCCCGCCTACGCCCTCGCCGCCAAGCTCGGCGAACGGCTCCAGCGGGACGAGGAGGGAAGCGTATGACCAGGGCAATCCCTCTTGGTGGGGTCACGCAAGCCGTGGCCGCGCTGGACCGTGCGTTCCAGTTCGGCCCGAGCGTTGAACGACAGGGCGTCATCACGGTGACGCATGCGGCTACGTGGCATGTGGCCGGTCTGATTGAGCAACTCCATAAGCTGCGCGCCGATCAGGCTGAGCGGCTTCGGTGCGGGGAGCTGAGCGCTGGGCCACAGCCCCTGAAGCACGGGCTGTCGAACGACTGAGCACGACAACGCCCCCGCAACGGCGATGGTTGCGGGGGCGTTCTGCTGTCCGAGGTCTAGCCCCACCACGTGTCGCTCACGGCGCCTCCCCGAGAAGTTGGTGCGGCCCGCCCACGGGGTTACCCCCACGCCCCGAAGGGTCGTTGCGAACGCGGCGAGCCGCCTGATCACGATAGGCCGAGATCGGCCGCCCGGGGAAGAGACGGTGCCACACTGGCTTCGGGCCCGCCGCGCACCCCCGTCGCGGCGGGCTTCTGGCATCCTGGCTGTAGCAGTTGAACCGTCCATCGGTTGGCGGTGTAGGCGGCTACGTCTGGCGTGCGGTGGCCCTGGCCTCCGAGTGCACCTCGCCAGATCTCGCGGACTGAACCCGCCCTCCATGGCGGGGTAGGTCTGCAATCAAGGCCCCCGCTCGTGGCGGGGGCCTCTTCATCCCCGGACCCTGGTCACGCTGACAGTAGCGTGCCTCGTGGTCCCGGCCTCGACCTCGACGACCGGGCCGTCCGCAGCGGTGTACTGCTCGCCGTCATCGGCTTTCACGGACCTTCGTGAAAACCCCTCTGAGCTGGAACGCTCAACGGCAACAAGGTGTGCGCCGACCTCTGCGGCGACGGTCGGAGCGAGCGTCCGCGACAGCATCCGCCGCCCATCCGGCAGCCGCACGACCACTTTCGTCGGCCGCCGAGCAGGCCCGGTGTAGCCGACGACGTGGGCGTCGATGGTCTCGGAGTGCCGCAGCTTCTGCCACGCCGGACTCCGGCCCGCCCGGTACGTGGAGCTGGCCCTTTTGGCGACGACGCCTTCGACGCCTTGCCCGGCGAGCTGCTCAATCCACGCCCGCGCCACATCAGGGTCGTCGGTGGCGGGCACGGCCTGGATGGGCGGCGGCAGATCGGCGAGCACGTCGAGGAGCGCGGCACGCCGCTCGACATAGGGACGTCGCCGGAGGTCGACGCCGGCGAGCATGAGGCAGTCGAACGCCGCGTAGCTGGCGGGGTGGCGGCGGACGAGGTCGGCGAGGCGTCGGCCGCGGGCGGAGGCGCGGGAGCGGACCGCCCCGAAATCCATTCTGCCGTCCCGCCAGATGACGGCTTCTCCGTCGAGGACGGTGTCGGGTGGGAGCTGCATGGCTGCGGCTGCCAGGTCGAGCCACTGTTCGGTGGCGTCGCGTCCGCTGCGGGTCTGGATGCGGGCGGTGTCCTGCCGCCACAGCACCGCGCGGTCGCCGTCGAATTTGGGCTCGTACCACCAGGGCCCGGTGGGCAGTGTGTCGGCGTGCTCGGCGAGGGCGACGGCGAGGGGGTATTCCACGCATCCAGCGTCTGGCCTCCGGTAGTGCGGCGCGCGGCGGGCTACTCCGGCTGACAGTGTCGAAGCGGTGTGGCGTACACCACTCGCCGTGTGGGCCTGCGGACCAGACGCCTGGGCGCGCCCCCGCAACCATGAACGCATGGACATCCTCGGTGAACTGCACGCGGTACAGCGCCTCCACCTCCTCGCGACCGAGCCAGGCGGCGAGCACCTGCACCGCGAGTACCTCGTCCGGCGGGCCGCCGTCCTAGACCGTCTCGCCGACGATCCGCAGGCCCCGGTATGGGCCATCGAGCACATCGCTGACGCCGATAGCTACGCCCGCGATCTCCTCGCCCACGACCTCATCCACTCCACCGGCTGCGGCCCCGTACCAGCGGACGCGGACTGCTGGACGGACAGCCCGCGCGGCTACGCCCGGCAAGAGCACCGGGCTTGGGTGCTCGCTCACGACATCCCGTAGAGGCTGGCCCGTCGGGGCGGACCGCACGTCACGTCGTCCACACGTCTGGCCCGCCGCCGCGCCATTCGATGAGGGCGCTGCGGACGACATCCATCTCGTCGTAGTCCTGCAGCCCGGCTTCCTGTATGAACGCGGCGACGTCGCGGACGCTGTACGCCCTGCCGGAGATCCGTCCGTCGATGCGCACACGGCGGGCGCCGTCCTCATCGGGCGGGTAGACCACTACGGGCTGCGGTGACGCCATGCGTCTAGCCTGCGGGGATGCGGGTGGGGGCGCACGCTGGCCTACTCCGGGGCGGCTTCCGGCGCCGCCTTCTTCACTCGGCGTCGTCCGGTGACGGTTCCCTTGGCGATCTGGTCGACGCGGCCGATGGAGAGTTCGACGAGTGCGGCAACTTCCTTAAGCGTGTGGTTCTTCCGCAGCTCGCGGATGTCTGTGGCGCGTGCGTCTTTGAGGCGCGGATCGTCCTCGACGGCCTTGAGTACGCGCGTGATGGTGCGCCCCCTGGTGGCGGGGTCTTCGATGGCCAGTGCCTGCTCAATGGCCTGCTTGACGACGTCGTCGGGATCCGTAGGCATGGGGGAACTCTAGACCCCTTGAAGATTCTTTTCTAGACCCCTTGACGTGAGTTCTAGAGGTCTATAAATTAGAGTCACCAAGAGGACGCGCCAAATCGAGGGAGATCAAGTGAGCGTGATGACCGAGAACAGGGCCCCGACCCCGCACGCTAGGTTGACCGCAGCCCAGTCCCGCGCTCTGGCTGAGGCTGCTGATGGCAGGGTGGTCGCCCATTCCCGCACGATTCGGGCCCTGCATGTGCGCGGGCTGGTTACCCCGGTGAGTGGCTGGTACGAGCGTTCCGTGTCTCGCCGCGTTGGCCGCCTGGGCGCCACCTCCGGCACGTGGGGTGTCGTCGGCTACGTCCTCACCGACGCCGGTAAGGCGCTGCGGGCGGAGCTGCTGCGTCAGCAAACTGACGCGAGGGTGGCGCACCGGCCACCGAACCACTTCCTTCGTTCCCCGGCTGGTGTTCTGCACCTGCGGGCTGAGGGGATCGAGGACGACGGCCGATCGGTCGAGCATGCGCGGTGCGGTTGGGAAACCGACGCCGGATGGGCCGCCGTCCCTGATGCCATTGCGCTCGGCGACCGCTTCTGTCAGCGCTGCCTGTCATGCTCCCCCTGATCTGCCGTGACACCGCATTTTCTGAGAAGAGCATCCGAGGAGTGATCTCTATGCAACGAAAGCGCGCTCGGTGGTCAGCGCACTGGACTCAATGCGGCCAGGAGATGGTGCATGGCGGCGACCGCAAGGTCTACCTGCAAGCGCGTCTCGATGAGCCCGACGCGCAGAAGGGGCGCCTCGTCCACATCGAGCTGACGCCTGAGCTGGCGCATCACGTAGCCCAGAAGCTTGAACGGCTCGCTTCGCAAGCAAAGGAAGGCCGCAGCGGATTCAGGAGCGAGCGAGCGTGATGATGCCCCGGCTGAAGGAAGCAGCCGGGGCATCGCCCGTACCGTACCCGAATCAGGGCCGCGCGACCGACCGTCTACTCCAGCACGCCGAGTGCGGTGTCCGGGCGGCAGTGCGGGCACGCGTCCACCCCCGCCGCGAGCGCCTGCCGCGCCTGTTCGCGCGTGACTCCCCGGGATCGTTTGCCTGCCATGTGGCAGTCGCCGACGTGCACGTATACGGCGGCTCGCCCGTCGAGGCCCTGCTCGATCATCCAGTCCGGGGCTGGGGGCCGCGCCTGTTCGCCGCGCTGCTGTTCGGCCTGCCGCTGCTCCTCCTGGATGATCCACCGGTCGACTTGGTCGAGCTGGTGCCGGAGGAAGCCTTCGACGATGCGGAGCTTCTCCAGGCGGGTCGGGCGCGGCGAGTCGGACATGTGTTCGACTCTACTCGCGTCGGACCGTCTGCCATCCTGGGGGCCTACCGAGGGGGACTCATGCTGCGCCCACTGATTCGCTGAATCGCCCACAACTTCGAGATGGCCGCCTACGGGTTCGCGCTGCTGTGTGCCGCTGCTCTCATGACCGTGCTGCCCATCATGTGGAGCCGCTGACCGCAACCCCTGTCAGTGCCCGCCGCTACGCTGGACGGCATCTATCCGCGCTGTGGTCCCGCCCGTACAGCGCCGGGCGGGACGCTCGACCTGGGAGGGGCTCGTGGCTTTCCTGCTCGTCCTCGCCGTCTCGCTGCTCGTCGGCTATGCGGCGGCCTGCGGGCGGGCCGACCCGGACGGCCCGCTGTGGCTGCGCTGGCCGCAGCCGGTCTGGAACTGGATCGCCCACGACTGGCGGCGACCCGCCCCCGCGCCCGCACGCCCGGACTACGCGAAGATCGACCGGCTCGAACGCGAACTCGGCATCATCGAGCAGCCCAAGCCGCCTGCCATCCGCCGCCCGGCCGTCTGCCTGGTGAAGGACTGCGGCGGGGAGACGATCGAGCTGGAGACCTGGGGCGGGCCAACATGGCGGCTGCACGACTGCGAAACGCCGTGATCAGCCGCCTACTGCGCACAGCCCCTCTGATCCTCCGTGCGCTCTTCGGCCGCCCGGCCCGTGGCGGCACCCTGCCTGCGACTCGCGCACACCCGGGCGACCGGATGGCGATGCTCCACCCTGGCGGCCCAATCGACGACCCCGACGAGGCGGAAGCCCTGGGCCTCACCGCCGACGCGAAGCGACTGAGGCGCGGATCAGGCCACAGCTAACATCCTGTTGAAACCCGAACAGAACAGGATCGCCATGAGCACCCCCGCCGACGAGGTCACCTACGAGCCCCCACTCCAAGGCGCCGGACCCTGCGCGACGGGCAGCTGCCCCAACCAAGCCCAGAAATACGGGCCGTCGACCGGCGGGCGGCCGTCCAGCCCGCTCTGCAACGTGTGCCTCGCCCGGGTCGTCGCCGCCAGGACACGAGCCGCCGCCTAATCAGGCCGCCTCAACAACCTCGCCGCGTACTGCCACTGCCCACTCCGCCACCAGCACCTCGTACTCGGCGCGATCCGCGTCGGATAGGCGCACCGCCGGATGCGGCCACAGCGCGCGGATGCGAGCGTTCAGCTCGTCAGCCGACCGTACAGGCCTGGCAACCGGGGGAGTAGGGGACATGGCGATCATCCTAGAACCCGGGTCCGACAACGCCCAGGATGTGCGGCGTAACGGCATATGACGATCAACGGTCGGCGACGAAACTCCCCAGTCCGACCTCCGTGCGGATCAGGCCCTCTGCCTTGAGATGGGCGAGCACCTTCTGCGCCGTCGAGGCGGCCACACCGAACTCCGTGGACAGGTCGACCACCGACGGCACCTTGCTGCCTGCCGGGTAGGTGCCGTCTTCGATGCGTTCGACGATGACGGCGGCGACCTGCCGCCAGATCGGACGCGTCCGGTCAAGATCAATGCTCACACGATTGACGCTAGATAGCCGCAGTACACCGCGCGACCGCAGTACAGTGCGGTAGACCGCAGTAGACCTGCGCCGAAGCAGCACCCCCGCGTCCGCGCTACCGGACCGGGGGCATGGCCAACGCCCCGGGAGGCGTCGACGTGGACGAACATACGACCCCGCCAGCGCGAGCGGGAAGGCCCCGGCTATTCGCCGCCCACACGGGCCTCAGTCCGGTGCAGGAGGCCTACGGCGACTGGATCACGCACCAGCTCGAATGCGCGATATGCCACGACCTCGACGCCCCGCCCTGCCAGACGGCTGCGGAGCTGCGCCATGCGTGGGAGGCCCTGGCCCACAGCGCTGCCCGGAAGGTCGCCGACCCCGGCTGAGGCCGTGTCGGATCGCGAAGGTAATGCTCCGATCACGGCGCGTGTGAGGCTCTGGCCAGCACTTCCACGCCGAGTGATCGATTCGCACGGGGTGTGAAAGAAACGCCGAACTACCTGCCGCCGACACCTTCCCCGCAACAGATATATGCATTTGAATACCCAATTACCAGCCAACCCCGGTGGCCGCGCCTCGACCCCGCGCGGCCACCGGTCAGCCCTTCAGGCGGATCCGCCACCTGTCCATCGGCAGGAACAGATCCGAAGTCTCCACGGGGGTTCCATGCGTATCGAGTCGGGTCCGAGCTACGCGGTAGGCGAGCGTGTCCACCAGCAGCCCCAACGCGTGAGCCTGCTCCTGCGTCAGGCGGACCGTCTCAAGCTCCGCCGTGAAAGTCGCGTGACCGCGGCGTCGGCCCTGCCACCAGGTATTGGCCAGCATCCCCGACAGGCCGCCCGGGTCGAGGCATTCGACGGCTTCATGCTGCAACATCGTGCGCACGGGAACACCAAGGCGCTCGGCCAGCTCCTCCGTGGCGGGCTGCGGTCGGGTGTCAGTGACGTCGCAGGTGTAGGGCCATGGGGCGTCCAGATCGGTGAGGGTGCGCACAGCAGGAGGATGCGCCACGATGACCCGCTTGCGCTCCTCCCCTTCAAGGACGCCAGTCCTTCGGAGGAGGTCGTAGGTGAGCCGCATCGTCTGTTCGTGGACGTGATAGGCGGCGGCGAGCTCCGCGCGGGACGGCAGGGGCTGGCCGGGACTCCATTCGCCGGCTGCGATGCGGCGCCGAATATCGTCGGCGATGCGACGGTAGAGCGCGACTGGCATCCGGTGGTCCCCTGGCGTCGATCATGGTGATCATGACGTGAGGTCCGAAGTTACAAAACCGGGCTGCGGCTGGATATATCCAGCCGACTTACGGCAGACCGGCTCATGCCAGCAGCAACTGCACAGGGAGTTTCAGGGCTTCGAGTTCAGGTGCTCGGGGCTCTGAAGGGGCCGCCGACGGCTTGCTGTACCCCTATAGCAGGCCAGGCTGTGGCTCCAGATGACGGTGATCCGCCGTCAAAGATCGGCCCGAACGAGTGCCCTAGTTTCCGCATCGGAGGCGGAGGCTTCTCGTTGGCCATAGAAGCCGGAGCCGGACCCCAACAACGCCTCCAAGGGTGCACCGGGGGTCCGGCTCCGGCCTTCGTGTGTCTACTAGGCTCGGCGTGCCCTCGGAAGGCCTTTCGCTATACAGGCCTACGCCTGGGAAACGAATGGGAACCGAAGTGGCCAACCAGAGCATAATCAGGACCAACTAGAGCTGCACTGGAGCCGGGAATGCAGAGGTCAGAACGATGGTGACCAGCGAACATCAAGGTCTTAAGATCGGCTGCATCGGACTCGGGGACATCGCGCAGAAGGCGTATCTGCCGGTCCTCACCACGCGGCCCGGGGTCGAGCTGCACCTGCAGACGCGCACTCCGGCGACGCTCGCCCGGGTCGCCGCCGCCCACCACATCCCCGACGCCCGCTGCCACACCGACCTGGACGCGCTGCTCGACCAGGGCCTCGACGCCGCGTTCGTGCACGCGCCGACCACCGCGCACCCGGAGATCGTCGGGCGGCTGCTCGAAGCGGGCGTCGCGACCTACGTCGACAAGCCCCTCGCGTACGAACTCGCCGACTCGGCCCGTCTCGTGCGGCTCGCCGAGGAGCGCGGGGTCAGCCTCGCCGTCGGCTTCAACCGCCGTTACGCGCCCGGTTACGCCCAGTGCGCCGAGCATCCGCGCGAGCTGATCCTGATGCAGAAGAACCGGGTCGGTCTGCCGGAGGACCCGCGCACACTCGTGCTCGACGACTTCATCCACGTCGTGGACACCCTGCGCTTCCTGGTGCCGGGCGAGATCAGCGAGGTCGGGGTGCGGACCAGGGTCGTCGACGGCCTGCTGGAGCACGTGGTGCTCCAGCTCGCCGGTGACGGTTTCACCGCGCTCGGCGTGATGAACCGGCTGAGCGGCTCGACCGAGGAGATCCTCGAGGTCTCGGGCCAGGACACCAAGCGGCAGGTCGTGAACCTCGCCGAGGTCGTCGACCACAAGGGCCAGCCCAGCGTGCGGCGGCGCGGCGACTGGGCGCCGGTGGCCCGTCAGCGCGGCATCGAGCAGGTCGTCCTCGCCTTCCTCGACGCCGTGCGCGCGGACGAGGTGCTCAGCGCCCGGGACGCACTGGCGACCCATGAACTGTGCGAGCGCGTGGTCCGTGCGGCGCTGGAGCAGGGCGCCTGAGCGACCTGGCGCACTCGGCCGCGCACAGCACGGTGATCACCACGAGCGCGCCGTGCGTGGGCCAGTCGCCCCACCGGACGTACGCCGTCGTGCCCTTGCCCAGCGGTACGTCGTAGACCTTGGCGGCGCTCGCCGAGGTGCCGAGCGGGGCGCCCGCGCGGGAGCCGTCGGGGCCGTAGACCGCGGAGACGCCGGTGAGCGTGGCGTGCACCATGGGGCGGCCCGTCTCGGCGGCGCGCAGCGCGGCGAGCGAGGCGTGCTGCTCCGGTGCCCAGCTGTGCTGGAACGAGGAGGTGGCGGACTGGGCGAGCAGCACCTGCGCGCCGTCGCGGGTGAGCCGGCGGCTCATGTCGGGGAACGCCGACTCGAAGCAGACCAGCGGGCCGACGCGCAGGCCGGGGCCCGCGTCCATCACGACCTGGCGGTCACCGCGCCTGCGGTCCTCACCGGCCGCCTTGCCGACGGAGGTGGCCCAGCCGAGCAGGCCGCGGGCCGGTATGTACTCGCCGAACGGCACGAGCCGCATCTTGTCGTAGCGGTCGCCGGTCGGGCCGTCCGGGCCCACGAGTACCGAGCTCTTGAAGATGCCGGGGCGGTCGGAGCGGCGGGCGTCGACATTGACGAGCAGGTCGGCACCGACCTCCCGGGACAGAGCGGCGAGGCGGCGCGCCACGTCGGGCCGGTCGGCCAGATCGAAGCCGACGCTGCTCTCGCCCCACACCACGAGATCCGGCTCCTGCCCGGCCAGCGCCCGGGTCAGTTCCTCCTCCCGCGCGAGCCGCTTCTCCGGCCCCGAGATGCCGTCGATGACACCGGGCTGCACCACGGCGATCCGCACCTGCCCCGCGCCCTCGGGACGCGGAGCCCACGCCCAGGCGGCCGTGGTGACGGCGGCCACGGCGAGGACCGCCGACACGGCGGGGACGGCGGTGGCCGCGCGAGCGCCGGGGCCCGGGGCACGGAACCCCGTCGGTCCGCGTACCGCACCGCTGGTCGCCGCCCCGGTCCGAGCC
>NZ_JASKYR010000277.1:0-8098 GCF_041028215.1 Streptomyces flavofungini | reverse complement strand
CCCCGGCCTTCGACGCGTACGGGGCGGACGAATTCACCGCCCCGCCCTACGCCGCGGTGCGCCAGTGCGTCGAGGAGGCGGGCGGCGCCGAGGCGGGCATCGCCGAACCGCAGGCGTATCTCGCGCGGGTGCTCGACGCGGCGCCCGACGACACCGTGCGCCGCATGGTCACCGAACTCGCCGTCGAGGCCATCCTGCGCAAGACCGTCGACGAGGTCTACGCGGGCGTGCAGCTCGTCCAGGTGCGGCTGCGCGCCGTCGACCGCCGCATCCGGGACGTCCAGGGCAGCCTCGCCCGGCTCGGCGCGGGCGGCGACCCAGAGCAACTGATCGCCGTACAGAACGAGTTGTGGGTCCTTCAACAGTACGGCCAGGCACTCCGCGACCGCGGAGCCGACGCGCTCTAGCGCGCGTGATCCCGCGACGGCGGGTTACCCGACGGGTAACCACGCGGTCACGGACCGGACTCAAAAAGTCACCGCACGCCCCTCGTGGCGGCCATGTGTCGTACCCCACACTGGGTTCCGGTGCCTGAGTCCTCGGAGCGCGGCCGGCCCGCAGACAGCGGGCCCGACACCCCCGCGGTTCCACACATCGTGTCCGGGACGGACAGCGGCGAGGCCGCCGTCCCTCTCCCGTTGCCGCACGCCTCAGCTGCGATCACCCTGGAGGTCGCCCCCGTGCAGACCCAGACCCTCACCCAGACCGACACCGCCGCGCGCGCCGAAGCGGATACGGACGTCCTGGAGGCGGTACCGCCGCAGAACCGGGCCGCCCGGCACCCCGAAGGCGCACCGGACCCGCAGGGCGAAGCCGCACCGGACCCGCAGGGCGCCCCCGAGGCGCTCGAACCCGAGATCGTGGAACTGCCCGTCCCCCGTGGCCGCGCCGACACCAGCGGCCCCTCGTCCGACCTGTTCCGCCAGTACCTGCGCGAGATCGGGCGGATACCGCTGCTCACCGCGGCCGAGGAGGTGGAGCTCGCCCGCGGGGTCGAGGCCGGTCTCTTCGCCGAGGAGAAGCTCGGTAACACCCCCGACCTGGACTCCCAGCTCGCCCTCGACCTCGACAAGCTGGTCGTCATGGGCCGCATGGCCAAGCGCCGCCTCATCGAGGCGAACCTGCGCCTGGTCGTCTCCGTCGCCAAGCGCTACGTGGGCCGCGGCCTGACCATGCTCGACCTCGTCCAGGAGGGCAACCTCGGCCTGATCAGGGCCGTGGAGAAGTTCGACTACGCCCGGGGCTACAAGTTCTCCACGTACGCCACCTGGTGGATCCGCCAGGCCATGTCCCGCGCGCTCGCGGACCAGGCCCGCACGATCCGGGTGCCCGTGCACGTGGTGGAGCTCATCAACCGCGTCGTGCGCGTCCAGCGGCGGATGCTCCAGGAACGCGGGTACGAACCCACGCCCGAGGAGGTCGCCGCCCACCTGGACCTGCCGCCCGAGCGCGTCAGCGAGGTGCTCCGCCTCGCGCAGGAGCCGGTCTCGCTGCACGCCCCGGTGGGGGAGGAGGACGACGTGGCGCTCGGCGACCTCATCGAGGACGGCGACGCGACGTCCCCCGTGGAGTCGGCGGCGTTCCTGCTGCTCCGCGAGCATCTGGAGGCGGTCCTCTCCACCCTCGGCGAGCGCGAACGCAAGGTCGTCCAGCTCCGCTACGGCCTCGCGGACGGCAGGCCCCGCACCCTGGAGGAGATCGGCCGGATCTTCGGCGTGACGCGCGAACGCATCCGCCAGATCGAGTCCAAGACCCTCAACAAGCTGCGGGACCACGCCTTCGCGGACCAGCTGCGCGGCTATCTGGACTGAGCGCTCAGTCCACCTCGGCCACGGCCTGGGCGAACTGCGCGGCGTACAGCCGGGCGTAGGCCCCGTCCGCCGCGAGGAGCACGTCGTGCGAGCCCTGCTCGACGATGGCGCCGTTCTCCATCACGAGGATGGTGTCGGCGTCCCGGATCGTGGAGAGCCGGTGCGCGATGACGAAGGACGTACGCCCGTGCGCCAGGCGGGCCATCGCCTTCTGGATGAGCACCTCCGTCCGGGTGTCGACGGAGCTGGTCGCCTCGTCGAGGACCAGGATCACCGGGTCGGACAGGAACGCACGGGCGATGGTGATGAGCTGCTTCTCGCCCGCGCTCACCCCCGTGCCGTCGTCGTCGATGACGGTGTCGTAGCCCTCGGGCAGCGTGCGCACGAACCGGTCGGCGTGGGCGGCGCGGGCCGCCTCCTCGATCTGCTCGCGCGTGACGTCCTTCGGGGCGCCGTAGGCGATGTTCTCCGCGATGGTGCCGCCGAACAGCCAGGTGTCCTGGAGGACCATGCCGATCCCGGAGCGCAGCTCGTCGCGGGACATCCGCGCGATGTCGACGCCGTCCAGGGTGATGCGCCCGCCGGTCACCTCGTAGAACCGCATCAAAAGGTTGACGAGCGTGGTCTTGCCCGCGCCCGTCGGTCCGACGATGGCGACCGTGTGACCGGGCTCCACGACGAGCGACAGGTCCTCGATGAGCGGCTTGTCCTTGTCGTAGCGGAAGGAGACGTGCTCCATCTGGACCCGGCCGCGCAAGTGGTCGGGGCGCTCGCCCGGCACCGGGTCGGCCTCCTGCTCGTCGGCGTCGAGGATCTCGAAGACCCGCTCGGCCGACGCGACACCGGACTGCACCAGGTTCGCCATCGAGGCGACCTGCGTGAGCGGCATCGAGAACTGCCGCGAGTACTGGATGAAGGCCTGCACGTCACCGATGGACAGCGACCCGGACGCGACCCTGAGGCCGCCGACCACGGCCACCAGGACGTAGTTCAGGTTGGAGATGAAGAACATCAGCGGCTGCATGACACCGCTGTTGAACTGCGCCTTGAACCCGGCCTCGTACAGCTCGTCGTTCTGCTCGGCGAACGCCTTCGCCGACTCCTCCTGCCGGCCGAACACCTTCACCAGCGTGTGGCCGGTGTACATCTCCTCGATGTGCGCGTTCAGCTTGCCGGTGGTCTTCCACTGCTGCACGAACTGCGGCTGCGACCGCTTGCCGACCTTCGTCGCCACGACGAACGACAGCGGCACGGTGATCAGCGCCACGAGGGCGAGCAGCGGCGAGACCCAGAACATCATCACGAGCACGCCGATGATGGTCAGCAGCGAGTTGATGAGCTGGCCCATCGTCTGCTGGAGGGTCTGGTTGAGGTTGTCGAGGTCGTTCGTCGCGCGGCTGAGGACCTCGCCGCGCTGCCGCTTGTCGAAGTACGACAGCGGCAGGCGCGACAGCTTCGCCTGTACGTCGCCGCGCATCCGGAAGACGGTCCTGTTGATGGCGAGGTTCGAGAGCCGCGTGCCCACGAACATCAGGAGCCCCGCGACGAGGAACGTGCCGAGCGCGAGCAGCAGGACCTCGCCGACCGCCCCGAAGTCGATGCCCTCGCCGGGGGTGAAGTCGACGCCGGTGAGCATGTCGGCCATGCCGCCGTCGCCCTTGTCGCGCATGCCCTGGATGACCTGTTCCTTGGTCAGGCCGTCGGGCATGTCCTTGCCGATGACGCCCGCGAAGAGCAGGTCGGTCGCCTTGCCGAGGATCTTCGGGCCGAGCACCGAGAGGCCGACGCTCAGCAGGACGGCCGCGAGCATCCCGTACATCGTGCCGCGCTCCGGCTTGAACTGGCCGATCAGCCGCTTGCCGGAGCCCTTGAAGTCCATGGACCGGGAGTCCGGGCCCATCATCGGTCCACCCATGCCAGGGGGCATTACGCGGCCTCCGCTTCCGTGAGCTGGGAGAGCACGATCTCCCGGTAGGTCTCATTGCCCTCCATCAGCTCGTGATGGCGGCCGGTGCCGACCACGCGGCCCTCGTCGAGGACCACGATGCGGTCGGCGTCCCTGATGGTGGAGACCCGCTGGGCGACGATGACGACGGTCGCCTCGGCCGTCTCCTCGGACAGGGCGCGGCGCAGCGCCGCGTCGGTGGCGTAGTCCAGCGCGGAGAAGGAGTCGTCGAAGAGGTAGATCTCCGGGCGCTGCACCAGGGTGCGCGCGATCGAGAGGCGCTGGCGCTGGCCGCCGGAGACATTGGTGCCGCCCTGCGAGATGGGTGCGTCGAGCCCCTCGTCGAGGCTCTGGACGAACTCCTTGGCCTGCGCGACCTCCAGGGCGTGCCAGAGCTCCTCGTCGGTGGCGTCCGGGTTGCCGTAGCGGAGGTTGCCGGCGACCGTGCCCGCGAAGAGGTACGGCTTCTGCGGGACCAGGCTGACCGTCCGCGCGAGCAGCGCGGGCTCGATGGTGCCCACGTCCACACCGCCGACCAGGACCTGTCCCTCGGTGGCGTCGATGAGCCGGGGCACGAGGCCGAGCAGCGTGGACTTGCCGCTGCCGGTCGAGCCGATCACGGCGGTGGTCTCGCCGGGCCGCGCCACCAGGTCGACCGCCTTCAGTACGGGCTCCTCGGCGCCGGGGTAGCGGAAGCCCGCCGACCGGAGCTCCAGGTGGCCGTGGCTGCGCAGTTCGCGCACCGGGGCGGCCGGGGGCACCACGCTGGACTCGGTGTCAAGGACCTCCTCGATGCGCTCGGCGCAGACCTCCGCGCGCGGCACCATCATGAACATGAAGGTGGCCATCATCACGGACATCACGATCTGCATGAGATAGGCGAGGAACGCGGTGAGCGCGCCGATCCGCATGCCGCCGCTGTCGATGCGGTGGGCGCCGAACCACACCACCGCGATCGAGGAGATGTTCACCACCGTCATGACGATCGGGAACATCATCGCGAGGAGCTTGCCGGTGCCGAGCGAGACCTCGGTCAGGTCGGCGTTGGCGCCCCGGAAGCGGTCCTTCTCGTAGGGGTCGCGGACGAAGGCGCGGATGACGCGGTTGCCGGTGATCTGCTCGCGGAGCACGCGGTTCACCGTGTCGAGCCGCTCCTGCATGGTGCGGAACAGCGGGCGCAGGCGCCGCACGATCAGGCTGACGCTGATGCCGAGGACGGGCACGACGGCGACCAGGATGCCGGAGAGCGGCACGTCCTGGCCGAGCGCCATGACGATGCCGCCGACGCACATGATGGGCGCGGAGACCATCAGCGTGAACGACATCAGGACCAGCGTCTGCACCTGCTGGACGTCGTTGGTGGTCCGGGTGATCAGTGAAGGGGCGCCGAACCTGCCCACCTCGCGCGCGGAGAACGACTGCACGCGGTCGAAGACGGCGGCCCGCACATCACGCCCGAGGGCGGAGGCGGTCCGCGCGCCGTAGAAGACCGCGCCGATGTTGCAGATCATCTGCACGACGGTGACGGCGATCATGATGCCGCCGAAGCTGAGGATGTATCCCGTGTCCCCTTCGACGACGCCGTTGTCGATGATGTCGGCGTTGAGGGTGGGGAGATAGAGCGAGGCGCAGGTCTGCAGGAACTGCAGGAGCACCAGCAAGGTGATCGGTTTCTTGTACGGACGCAGATGCGTCCGCAGGAGTCGTATGAGCACGCTCGGTCTCTCGGCGAGTCGGGTGGCGGCATGGTGGCGAGGTCGCCCCTATCCTGCGCCACCCGACCCGTCGGCGTGCAACCGATTAACCCATGACCGGGTCAAAAACAAGCCCGGGTAACGGAGTGGCTCAGGAGCCGCCCGGAGCGAAGGCCCCGGGGTGGTTCTGCTCCCGCACGGTCGCGTACTGCTGCCGTACGGCCTGGCCCACGGCCGTCTCCTCGCCCGGCTCGAAGACCTGTGCCGCCGCGCCCTGCCAGTGCGGCAGCTGACCGGTGAGCGCCCACGCGGCCTGGCGGGCGGCGCCGATCGCGGCGTAGTCGGCGGGCTGCGGCACGACGACCTGCGTGCCGAAGAGCATCGGGGCCGCCGCCTGCACGGCAGGCAGCCCGGCCGCGGCGCCGAGCAGGAAGACCCGCCGGACCTCGACCCCGCGCCCGCGCAGCACGTCAAGGGCGTCCCCGAGCCCGCAGAGCATGCCCTCGAAGGCGGCCCGCGCCAGGTGCTCGGGCTTCATCGACTCGCGCCGCAGCCCGGTCAGCGTCCCCGCCGCGTGCGGGAGCTGCGGGGTGCGCTCGCCCTCCAGATAGGGGAGGAGCACCAGGCCGTGGGCGCCCGGCGTCGACTTCAGGGCGAGCGCGGAGAGCTCGTCGAGGTCCGTCACGCCGAGCATCTCGGCGGTGCCGCGCAGCACCCGTACGGCGTTCATCGTGTGGACCACCGGCAGGTGCATCCCGGTCGCGTCCGCGAGGGCGGTGATCATGCCGCTCGCGTCGGCCAGCGCCTCGTGGTGCACCGCCATCACCGAACCCGAGGCCCCGAGCGACACCACGGCGTCGCCCTGGCGCACCCCGAGCCCGAAGGCGGCGGCCATGGTCTCGCCGGTCCCGGCGGAGATCAGCAGCCCCTCGGGCGTCGTGCCCGCGGGCTCGGCGGGGCCGATCACCTCGGGCAGCATCGCCTGGTGGCCCAGGGCCAGTTCGACGAGGTCGGGGCGGTAGCTGCCGGTCGCGGCGGACCAGTAGCCGGTGCCGGAGGCGCCGCCGCGGTCGGTCGTCCGCCGGGCGGGCCTGCCGAGGAGCTGCCACACCAGCCAGTCGGGGGCCTGCATGAGGGCGGCCACGTGGCGGGCGGCCTCCGGTTCCGTCCGCGCCAGCCAGCGCAGCTTCGTCACCGGCTGCGCGGCCTGCGGCACGCATCCGACGGCCTGCGCCCAGGCCTCGCGGCTGCCGAGTCCGTCGATCAGGTCGACGGCGGCCACCTGCGCCCGCCGGTCGTTGCCGACGAGCGCGGGGCGCACCGTGTTGCCGTGGCCGTCGAGCGGCACCAGCGCGTTCTGCTGCGCGGAGACGCCGATCGCCTGCACGCCTTCGAGCAGCCCGCCGCCCGCCGCCTCGCCGAGGGAGAGCAGCCAGGCCTGCGGATCGACGTCGGCCGACCGCCCCCCGCTCTCGGGACTCTCCAGCGGATGCGGGGCATAGCCCTGCTTGAGTACGGCGCCCGTGTCCGTGTCACAGACCACGATGCGCGTGGAATCGGGCGAACTGTCCAACCCTGCGACTATCCCCATGCCAGGAATTCTGCCGCACGCACCGCCGGACGTGACCCGTGCCCCGGGCGTCCCGCCCTAGGTGTTACTGGTGCCCCAGTCGTCCGAGCCGCCCTGGCCCTTCTCGCGCAGCGACCGCACCCGCTCGGCCACCGAGTCGGGCATCCGGTCGCCGACCCGGTCCGAGACCGTGTGGAAGGCCTTGCCCGCCACCTCGCGTCCCTGCTGGGTCGCGGACTCGACCGTGTTGCGCACGGCCGGGTTCTGCGAGATCTCGCGGGCCGACTTCTTCAGTTGCTCGTAGCGCTCGCGTCCTGCCCGGGTTCCGAGCACGTACCCGAGGGCCAGTCCCACCACGAATGTGAGCCGGTATCGCATGGCAGCCACCCTTTCCTTGCGTCGGCGTCGCACGTCTGTCGCTCGTTCGTCGCTCGTCTGTCGCCGGTCTGTCTCTCGTCCGCTGACGGGCCGAGGGATACCGATTGGCGGAGCACCCCCCTGCTTGCGCTAATGTATGTGTCGCAGCGAGCGCCCGCCGCCCGGAGAGTTCCCAGGCAAGTGCGTTCGATGCAAACGAGACGATCCCCTGTAGCTCAATTGGCAGAGCAGCCGGCTGTTAACCGGCAGGTTACTGGTTCGAGTCCAGTCGGGGGAGCTCGGTCTCCTGTAGCTCAATTGGCAGAGCAGCCGGCTGTTAACCGGCAGGTTACTGGTTCGAGTCCAGTCGGGAGAGCTGTACGGAAGGACCCCTGAGATGCCTCTCAGGGGTCTTTTTCGTGCCTGGTGGAACCACGCGGGCACTCCTGCGGTCCTCATGGTCGAGCAGCGCGGCGGCTGTGCCGACCATCCGAAGCAGGAGATCGTATGAGCGGCTATGCTGCGGCAGACGGCGCGCACAAATGTGCGCGMCGTCTGCCGCAGCATAGCCGTCCTCATGGTCGAGCAGCGCGGCGGCTGTGCCGACCATCCGAAGCAGGAGATCGTATGAGCGGCTATGCTGCGGCAGACGGCGCGCACAAATGTGCGCGACGCGCCGTTAGGGGCGGTAGCTCAGCCGGTTAGAGCAGCGGACTCATAA
>NZ_JASKYR010000276.1:0-9947 GCF_041028215.1 Streptomyces flavofungini | reverse complement strand
TCCCCCGGCCCGCCGGACCCGTGGCAGGAGCACGGCCGCGGGCTGCTCCTGATCCGCACCCTCAGCTCCTCCTGCGGCCACCGCGCCACGGAGTCCGGCAAGGCGGTGTGGTTCAGGCTGCCCGCGCGGGGCTGAGCGGGGCCCGCCCGTGACCCCGAGGCGTCGCCTCCGGCTCAGGCGAGCGTCGCGACCAGGACCGCCTTGATCGTATGCAGCCGGTTCTCCGCCTCGTCGAAGACGACCGAGTACGGCGACTCGAAGACCTCGTCGGTGACCTCCAGGGAGGTCGTACCGAACCGCTCGTGCATCTCGCGGGCGACCTCGGTGCCCAGGTCGTGGAAGGCGGGGAGGCAGTGCAGGAACCGCACGTCGGGATTGCCGGTGGCGCGCAGGACGTCCATGGTCACGGCGTAGGGCGCGAGGTCCGTGATGCGCTCGCCCCAGACCTCCTTGGGCTCCCCCATCGAGACCCAGACGTCGGTGGCGACGAAGTCGGCCCCCGCGACCCCCTCCTCGACCGACTCGGTGAGCGTGACGCGGGCGCCGCTGGCCCCGGCGAGCGCGCGGGCCCGCGCGACGGTCTCCTCGGCGGGCCAGTAGGCGCGGGGCGCCACGATCCGGATGTCCATGCCCAGCAGGGCGCCGGTGATCAGGTAGGAGTTGCCCATGTTCAGGCGGGCGTCGCCGAGGTAGGCGAAGGCGACGTCGGTGAGCGGCTTGGCCGTGTGCTCGGTGACCGTCAGGATGTCGGCGAGCATCTGGGTGGGGTGCCAGTCGTCCGTCAGGCCGTTGTAGACGGGCACGCCCGCGTGGGCGGCGAGGGTCTCGACGGTCTCCTGCGCGTCCCCGCGGAACTCGATCGCGTCGAACATCCGGCCGAGCACCCGGGCGGTGTCCTTGGCGGACTCCTTGTTCCCTATGTGCGAGCCGGACGGGTCGATGTACGTCGTCGAGGCACCCTGGTCGGCGGCGGCGACCTCGAAGGCGCAGCGCGTCCTTGTGGAGCTCTTCTCGAAGATCAGCGCGATGTTCTTGCCGGTCAGGCGCCGCACCTCGGTCCCGGACCGCTTCGCCGCCTTCAGCTCGGCGGCGAGGGCGACCAGGCCACGGAACTCCTCGGCGGTGAAGTCCAGCTCCTTGAGGAAGTGGCTGCCGGTGAGAGTGGTGGCCATGGTGATGCTCCTGGGGTACGGATAGAGGACGATACAACCATTGGAACTATATACGATCCTCGGCAATTCTATGCAGGCGGCTTCTGTGGCGGGCTTCCGTGGCGGGCTCCCCTGGCGGTGTCGTACGTGGGCCGCACCGGGAGCGCAGCCGCACCCCGAGCCCAGCCGGGCCTACGCTCCCGGCACCGCGTCCCGCTCGACCGGACAGCTCATGCACCTGGGGCCGCCCCGGCCGCGCCCCAGCTCACTGCCGAGGATCTCGATCACCTCGATGCCCTGCTTGCGGAGATAGGTGTTGGTCGTCGCGTTCCGCTCGTACGCGACCACGACCCCCGGCTCCACCGCTAGGACGTTGCACCCGTCGTCCCACTGCTCGCGCTCGGCGGCGTGCACGTCCTGGGTGGCCGTGAGGACCCGGATCGAGTCCAGGCCGAGCGCCGCCGCGATCGCCCGGTGCATGTGCTCCGGCGGGTGGTCGGTCACCTTCAGCTCCCGGTCGCCGACGCCCGGCTCGATGGTGTACGAGCGGAGCATGCCGAGGCCCGCGTACTGCGTGAAGGTGTCGCCGTCGACCATCGTCATGACCGTGTCCAGGTGCATGAAGGCCCGTCGCTTCGGCATGTCCAGCGCCACGATCGTCTGCGCCGAGCCCGCCGCGAACAGCTCGTGCGCCAGCATCTCCACCGCCTGCGGGGTGGTGCGCTCGCTCATGCCGATGAGCACCGCGCCCTTGCCGATCACCAGGACGTCGCCGCCCTCGATGGTCGAGGGGTAGTCCGCCTGGCCCCGCGACCAGACGTTGAAGTCGTCGTCGCGGAAGAGCGGGTGGTGCCGGTAGATCGCCTCGAAGTGCACGGTCTCGCGCTGCCGGGCGGGCCATCTCATCGCGTTGATGGAGACGCCGTCGTAAATCCACGCCGAGGTGTCACGGGTGAAGAGGTGGTTGGGCAGCGGGCCGAGCAGGAAGTCGTCCAGGTCCATGCAGTGGAAGCGCACGGACGTCGGCTCGGCGTGGCCCTCCAGGAACTCGCGCTTCGTCATCCCGCCGACCAGCGCCTCGGCCAGCTCCGCCGACGGCATCGTCTCGAACGCGGCCCGCAGGTGGTCCGTGGCCAGCGGGCCGTACTCCTTCTCGTCGAAGACCCGGTCGAGGACGAGGAGGCGGGCCGCGGGCACGTCCAGGGTCTCGCCGAGCAGGTCCCCGAAGAGGTGCACGGCCACGCCCCGGTCGCGCAGGACGTCCGCGAATCCGTCGTGCTCCTGCCGGGCCCTGCGCACCCACAGGACGTCGTCGAAGAGGAGCGTGTCCTTGTTGCTCGGCGTCAGGCGCTTGAGCTCCAGATCGGGTCGGTGCAGTATGACGCGGCGCAGCCGCCCGGCCTCGGAGTCGACATGGAATCCCATGGAGTCCATCTTTCCCCGGCCGGACGGCCTTCGCGCAGTAATGCGGCACGCCGCTCCCAAGTGGCGCGCCGCCCCGGGTGCCGCACGGCGGGCAGCCCAGCGGGCAGCCCGGCGTACTGCCTGCCAGGCGCGCCGCCCGCCGCGCCTCTCCGCTCAGAGCCGCGGGTCGACCGGCTCCGACTCCAGGGCGAGGACCGCGAACACCGCCTCGTGGACGCGCCACAGCGGCTCGCCGTCGGCCAGCCGGTCCAGGGCCTCAAGACCGAGCGCGTACTCACGCGTGGCGAGCGAGCGCTTGTGGCCGAGGAAGCGCTCGCGCAGCTTCGCCAGGTTCTGCGGGCGTGTGTACTCCGGTCCGTAGATGATCCGCAGGTACTCGCGGCCACGGCACTTGATGCCGGGCTGCACCAGACGCCCCTGGCCGTTCCTGGCCAGGGCCTCGACCGGCTTCACGACCATGCCCTCGCCGCCCCGGCTGGTCATCTCCAGCCACCAGTCGACACCGGCGCCGACCGACGCCTCGTCGCCGGTGTCGACATAGAGGCGGCGGGTGGTCTGGAGCAGCCCGGTGCCGTCGTGCTCGACCATGCGGTCGATCAGGGCGAGCTGCTCGTCGTGCGGGAGGGCGGCGAGGCTGCGGCCCTGGACCGCGAGGATCTGGAACGGCGCGAGGCGCACGCCGTCCAGGCCGTCGGTCGGCCAGCAGTAGCGCCGGTAGGCGTCGGTGAACGCGGTGGCGTCCGCCGCGCGCTCCCGCTGCCTGGCGAGGAGCGCGCCCGCGTCCACCCCCCGCGCGGTCGCGGCCTCCAGGGCGGCCAGCGCGCCGGGGAAGACGGCTCCCGACGCGGCGCCCACCGCCGCGTACTGCGTGCGCAGCAGGCCGGACGCCTTCAGCGACCACGGCATCAGCTCGGCGTCGAGCAGCAGCCAGTCCGTGTCCAGCTCCTCCCAGAGACCCGCCTCGGTGACGGCGGCGCGCAGCCGGTCGAGGATCTCCTCGGTGACGGTGGAGTCGCCGAAGAAGGGGCGGCCCGTACGGGTGTAGAGCGAGCCGGTCGGCGCCTCGCCGACGCCCGGCGCGGCCGGGGTGTCCCCGAGGCCGAAGCGCTCGCGGGCCACCCCGGCGTCCCGGCAGACCAGGGCCACCGCGCGCGAGCCCATGTGCTTCTCCTCGCACACGACCCGCCCGACGCCGTCCTGCGCGTACGAGGCGAAGGCTTCCGCCGGGTGCTCCAGATAGCCCTCGCGGTGCGAGGTGGCGGTGGGCGCCATGGTCGGCGGCAGGTACGGGAGCAGCCTCGGGTCCACGGCGAAGCGGCTCATGACCTCAAGGGCCGCCGCCGCGTTCTCCTCGCGCACGCTGACGCGGCCCGCGTACCGGGTCTCCACGACGCGGCGGCCGTGCACGTCGGCGAGGTCGAGCGGCCGTCCGTCGTGGCCGCCGGGGGCCTCCGTGCGCAGGGGCCTGGCCGGTTCGTACCAGACGCGCTCCGCGGGGACGTCGACCAGCTCGCGCTCCGGCCAGCGCAGCGCGGTCAGCCTGCCGCCGAAGACGGCGCCGGTGTCCAGGCAGATGGTGTTGTTGAGCCAGGACGCGGTGGGCACGGGGGTGTGGCCGTACACGACGGCGGCACGGCCGCGGTACTCCTCCGCCCAGGGGTAGCGCACGGGCAGGCCGAAGTCGTCGGTCTCGCCGGTGGTGTCGCCGTAGAGCGCGTGCGAGCGCACCCGGCCCGAGGTGCGGCCGTGGTACTTCTCGGGCAGGCCCGCGTGGCAGACGACGAGCCTGCCGCCGTCCAGCACATAGTGCGAGACGAGGCCGTCGACGAACTCGCGGACCCGGGCGCGGAACTCCTCGCTCTCCCCCGCCAGCTGCTCGATGGTCTCGGCGAGGCCGTGGGTGTGCTGGACGCCCCGGCCCTTGAGATAACGCCCGAGCTTGTTCTCGTGGTTCCCGGGGACGCACAGGGCGGTGCCCGCGCCGACCATGCCCATCACCCGCCGCAGGACGCCCGGGGTGTCCGGGCCGCGGTCGACGAGGTCGCCGACGAACACGGCCGTGCGGCCCTCGGGGTGCGCGCCGTCCGCGTAACCGAGCTTGCCGAGCAGGGTCTCCAGCTCGGCGGCGCAGCCGTGGATGTCGCCGATGATGTCGAAGGGGCCGGTGAGGTGGGTGAGGTCGTTGTACCGCTTCTCGGTGACGACCGAGGCGCCGTCGATCTCCTCGACGCCGCGCAGGACGTGCACCTTGCGGAAGCCCTCGCGCTCCAGGTGCCGCAGGGAGCGCCGCAGTTCGCGCTGGTGGCGCTGGATGACGCGGCGCGGCATACCGGCCCGGTCCTCGCGCACGGCGTTGCGCGCGGCGCAGACCTCCTCGGGCACGTCGAGCACGATCGCGATCGGCAGGACGTCGTGCTCCCTGGCGAGGCCGATGAGCTGCTTGCGGCTCTCGCTCTGCACGTTGGTCGCGTCCACGACCGTACGGCGCCCGGCGGCGAGCCGCTTGCCCGCGATGTAGTGCAGCACGTCGAAGGCGTCGGCGCTCGCGCTCTGGTCGTTCTCGTCATCGGCGACGAGTCCTCGGCAGAAGTCGCTGGATATGACCTCGGTGGCCTTGAAGTGCCGTCGCGCGAAACTGGACTTGCCGGAGCCCGTGGCGCCGACGAGCACGACGAGGGAGAGGTCGGTGACGGGCAGCATCCGGCCGGCAGCCTCCTCGGGGCGGGCGGCCCCGTTCTTCGCGCGGTGCCGTGCGTCGCCGTGGCCGCGGGTGCTCTCGTGCTGGGTCATGCCGCCCTCACTCCCTTCGGGGTCTCTTCCGCGCTGTCACGCCGGTCGGCGGCCCGGGTGAAGACCGCCATCTGGGTCGGCGGCCCCACCTCGGGGTCGTCGTCGCCCACGGGGACGAACTGCACGCCGTAGCCATGCCGTCCCGCCACCTCGGCGGCCCAGGTCCCGAACTCCTCGCGGGTCCACTCGAAGCGGTGGTCGCCGTGGCGGCTGTGGCCCTCGGGGAGGGACTCCCAGCGGACGTTGTACTCGACGTTCGGCGTCGTCACCAGGACGGTGCGGGGCCGCGCGGAGCCGAACACCGCGTACTCCAGGGCGGGCAGGCGCTCCACGTCGAGGTGCTCGATGACCTCGCTGAGCACCGCCGCGTCGTACCCCTTGAGCCGCTTGTCGGTGTACGCGAGCGAGCCCTGGAGCAGCTTGACCCGCTCGGCCTGGCGCTCCCCCATGCGGTCCAGCTTCAGCCGCCGCGAGGCCACGGTCAGGGCGCGCATCGACACGTCGACCCCGACGATCTCGGTGTACCGCACGTCCTTGAGCAGCGCCTGCACCAACTGGCCCTGCCCGCAGCCCAGGTCGAGGACGCGTGCGGCCCCGGCCTCGGTCAGTGCGGCGAGGATCGCCTCGCGGCGCCGCACGGCGAGCGGCACCGGCGCCTCCTCGGTGTCGCTCTCCTCGTCGACGGCGTTGTCGATCTCCTCGATGCCGGAGTCGTCGGCGTCGGCGAGCCGCACCAGTTCCAGGCGCTCGCTCGCCGCCCGGGTCAGGGACCAGCGCCGGGAGAGGTAGCGGCTGGTGATCAGGGACTGCTCCGGGTGGTTCGCGAGCCAGCCCTCACCGGCCCTGAGCAGCTTGTCGACCTCGTCGGGAGAGACCCAGTAGTGCTTGGCGTCGTCGAGGACCGGCAGCAGCACATACAGGTGCCGCAGGGCCTCGCCCAGCGTCAGCTTCCCGTCCGGCACATCGAGCACCAGACGGACGTACCGCGAATCGCCCCACTCCGGGAACCGCACATCCAGCGGCACCGGCTCCACCGACACCGACCAGCCCAGCGGCTCGAACAGGCTCCGCACCAGCGCGGCACCGCCACGCGCGGGCAGCGCGGGCACCTCGACGCTCAGCGGCAACGGCCGCCCCGCCAGCTCGGGCCGCGCCTTGCACACATCACGCATCGCGCTGGAGAACACCGTGCTGAGCGCCACGGCCAGGAGCGAGGAGGCGGCGTAGGGCCGGTCGTTCACGTACTGCGCGAGCGCCGCGTCGGGCGCCCCGCCCTGTCCCTTGCCCTTCCCCTTGCCGCGCCGCACGAGCGCGATGGGATCGACCTCCAGGAGCAGCGCGGCCGTGCAGCGCTCGGCCGTCGCCTCGGGGTAGAGGACGTGCGCGGTGCCGTAGGACGTGGAGAACGCCTGCGCGTTGTCGGGATGCTTGTGCAGCAGGAAACCGAGGTCGGTCGCGGGACGTTCGGGGGTGCCTGTGGTGGTGACGGTAAGGAACACGGTGAGTGGGCCTCGAAACGGAGTCTGAGCCGCGGTGCGCAGCCGGTTCCCGGTGCGGCGCACGCGAGTGCTGCCCGTCCGGGCGCCGTTGGACCGCGGCGGTGGAGGTGCGCGCTCTTCGGTGATCACCGCGGCACGCCTCTTCAACGTACAGCGCTCATCACGAGCACACCCTGGAATTTTCCCCTACCCCTCCACACCCCTCGCGAGGCCCCGGGGAGCCCACCGCTCACGGCACGGGCGGCCATCGCCGGGGGCGTGCGCCCCCCGGCGGAAAGCGCGGGAGATGGATCGCATCTCTGTCCTCTCTGCGCACCGTGTGCGCTCCCTGTGGGACGTTCGGACAGGGCGCACGACGGTGATACGGCTGTTGGCAGTCCCGCTCTCGCGCGTGTTCCCGCGCGCGGCATCACAGAGGAGTGATCGTATGGCGTCGTTCGACACCGGGCGGTTGTGCGCGATCGTCAAGATCCTGGACAAGGCGAGCAGTCACCTCCGTCTGGCGGCCCGCGAGTGTGCGCGGCCCGGGCCCGCGACCGCCGCTCCGGCCCCGGCCCCCGATCCGGCGGCCTCGGCCATCGTCGCGCTGCTGAGCGTCTCGGAGCACGCGTCGTGCAGCGTACGGAGGGCGCTGGTGCACATACGCAACGGTGAGGCCCAGCGGGCCAGGGACGAACTCGACACGGCACGCGGACCCTCCGGCGCCCTCGCTCCGGCGGGCATCGCCGCCGGGGGCATCGCGCAGCCGCTCCCTCCCCGGGTGACCACGGCCCTGCACCTGATGCTGGGGATCACCGGCTTCTTCCCCTCCGAGACGGAACAGGTGCTCGCCAGGGCCGCCGTCCGCTGACGCCGGAGTGCCGTGCCGCCGCCCACCGGCTCCCGGGCGGCGGCACCCACGGCCGTGTTTGCGCGCGGAGATCACGGGGACCTGGGGTCCGTACGGCTTTCGTCCGTACGACACATCTCCCCGTCCCCGTCGGCTCACGTCCCCGTGAGGCGGCATGACCCTCCTGAAGGAGTCACCGTGCGAGCCCTGGCCCTCGTCTGCACCCTGTCCCCCTCGCCCACCGCGTCCAGCAGCGAGGTGCTGGCCGGACAGGTGCTGGCCGAGCTGGAGAAGCGAGGGGTGGACGTGGAGAGCGTGCGGGTCGCCGACCACGACGTGAAGCCCGGCATCAAGGCCGACATGGGCGACGGCGACGAGTGGCCCGCGCTGCGCGAGAAGGTCCTCGCGGCCGACATCCTGCTCATCGCCACCCCGATCTGGATGGGCCACCCGGCGAGCAACTGCCAGCTCGTCCTGGAGCGCCTGAACGCCGACATGTCCGAGACCGACGATCAGGGCCGCCCCCTCTTCTACGGCAAGGTCGCCGCCGTGGCCGTCGTCGGCAACGAGGACGGCGCGCACAAGGTGAGCGCCGACGCCTTCCAGGGCCTCAACGACCTCGGCTTCTCCCTCGCCCCGCAGGCCGTGACCTACTGGGTGGGCGAGGCCATGCAGGGCACCGACTACCAGGACCTCGACGAGACCCCGGAAGCGGTCGACACCACCACGCGGACCCTCGCCGCCAACACCGCGCACCTGGCGCGCCTCCTCAGCGACGCGCCCTTCCGCGCTCCCGCGCAGTAGCCACTCGCCGCACGGCCCGCGCGCCGGCTCCACGGTCCGGTCGTCCGGCGGGTGGCCGCCGGGCGCTGGAGGGGCGCGTCCGGCGGCCACGTCTGTGGCCGGCCCCCGGCACGGCCGGGGGCCGGTGGCGCTGCTCTAGGAGAGCTGCGACTGCACCTGCGAGGAGATCAGCTCCAGGTGGTCCAGGTCGGCCAGGTCCAGGCACTGGAGGTAGATACGGCTCGCGCCGATCGCCTCATAGCGCCCGATCTTGTCGACGACCTCGGCGGGCGAACCGGCCAGGCCATTGGCCTTCAGCTCGTCCACGTCACGGCCGATCGCCGCCGCCCGCCGGGCCACCTCGGCGTCGTCCTTGCCGACGCAGGCGACCAGGGCGCTGGAGTACACCAGGTCGCCGCCCTTGCGCCCGGCCTCCTCCGCCGCCGCGCGGACCCTCCCGAACTGCCGCTCGCTGTCCTCCAGTGAGGCGAAGGGGATGTTGAACTCGTCCGCGAACCGCGCGGCGAGGCGCGGCGTGCGCTTCGCCCCGTGGCCGCCGATCAGGACCGGCACCTTGTGCTGCGCGGGCTTGGGCAGGGCCGGGGAGTCGGTGAGCTGATAGTGCGCGCCGTCGAAGGTGAAGGTCTTGCCCTCCTCCGTCGCCCACAGACCGGTGACGATCTCCAGCTGCTCCTCGAGGCGGGCGAACTTCTCCTTGGGGAAGGGGATGCCGTACGCCCGGTGCTCCTCCTCGAACCACCCGGCCCCCAGGCCCAGTTCGACCCGGCCGCCCGACATCTGGTCGACCTGCGCCACCTGGATCGCGAGAACGCCCGGCAGCCGGAACGTGCCCGCCGTCATCAGCGTGCCCAGCCTGATCCGCCGGGTCTCCCGCGCCAGCCCGGCCAGCGTGATCCACGCGTCCGTGGGGCCCGGCAGGCCGTCGGACGATCCCATGCGGAGGTAGTGGTCGGAGCGGAAGAAGGCGTCGAAGCCGAGGTCCTCAGCGGCCTTGGCGACGGTGAGCAGGGTGTCGTAGGTCGCCCCTTGCTGGGGTTCCGTGAAGATTCGAAGATCCATGGCTCCATCCTGCACGCTCGAACGCCCGTCAACCCCGCCGGTCGCGCCGGGCGCCCGCCGCCCCGGTCGGGTGAACATCCGTCAACATGACGACCGGCGCGCGCCCTTCCCAGTGACCCCGCGCGCCGGGTGATCGTTGACCCGGGCGGAGCCGGACCGCCCGGCACCCGCGCCGGCGGCCGCTGCCGGGGCGTCACTTGCGTCAACTGCCCTTCCCCGTGGGAGGGGCGAGGGCCGAGGAGGCCGTCATGTCCCAGGAAGCCGTGCCCGAACAGGAGGCCGCGCAGGAGGCCGCGCACGACGCGTCCGTGCCCGCGCGGCAGGGCCCACCCAAGGGCCTGCTTCAGCAGATGGAGGAGCTGATGGCCGCGCTCAACGCGGATCTGACGC
>NZ_JASKYR010000275.1:0-10270 GCF_041028215.1 Streptomyces flavofungini | reverse complement strand
CTGCGGAAACGCGTCGACGGCGCGCTTCCACCACTGTGCCTTCTCCTCCCCGGTGAGCTCACGGGCCCGCATGCTCCGGCGTTCGGGACCGTCCTGGAGATCCACTCGCGGATCGGCCTTGAGGTTGAAGTACCAGACCGGGTGGCGCGGGTAGCCGCCCTTCGAGGCCACCGCCGCGTATCGCCCCTCGTGCTCCACGCGCATCAGGGGAATCTTGCGGATCCTGCCGCTCCTGGCGCCGCGCATCGTGACGATGACGACCGGCAGGCCCGTGTCCCACAGCGTCGTGCCCTGGGTGCCGCCCGAACTCTCGTACAACTCGACCTGATCGCGGATCCACTGCGCGGGACTTGGCCCGTACTCGCCCTCAAGAGGCATCGATTCACCCTCAACGTCACGAACGGATGATGTCGGCACAGTCCAGCACAAGCCGCGCACGGAGCGGAAGGGCGGCTGCCGATACCGGCCGGGCAACTGGGCTTCAACCGCGGGCGGAGTTGGGCCAGACAGACCGATTCTTGGCCTATACCAACCCATGGCTCCCCAGTACCCTCGTGCGTAGCCAGAGGCACTTCTCCCCCACCCACGTTGCGTGCTGGCACGGGCGGCGCCCGCCATCCCCCACCACGGCACTGCCCGGCAGCGGGGTACTTCCCCATGCGCCGCCTCCAGGAGGATCASGGTGAGAATCCGCACCAGAAGCTCGGCGATCGTCGGCACCCTCTGCCTCGTCACCTCCCTCGCCTTGGCCACGGCGTCCGCCGAGGAACGCACCGCTCCCCGGCACGCGGCCGAAGTCGCGCTCACCAAGGTCGCCACGGCCGCGAACCCCATCGCGGGAGCCGCGGGCCCCGGCGGCAGACTCTGGATAGCCGAACGCGCGGGAACCGTGAGAATCCTGCACGGCAAACAGCTGAGCGACCCCGTCCTCGACATCACCAAAGAGACCACCACCGACGGCGAACGCGGCCTGCTGGGCATCGCCTTCGACCGGAACTTCAAGCACTTCTACATCTCGTTCACGAACCTGGAGGGCACCAGCACCATCGATGAGTTCGCCGTCCGGAAGGGCAGGATCCAGGCGAACACCCGGCGCACCGTCCTCACCCAGACGCAGCCGTACGCCAACCACAACGGCGGCGACATCAAGGTCGGCCCCGACGGCTACCTGTACATCGCCTTCGGTGACGGCGGCTCGGGCGGCGACCCGCACGGCAACGGACAGAACCTCGACACCCTGCTCGGCAAGATACTGCGGATCGACCCGCGCGGCGCCAAGCCGTACGCGATCCCGCCGGGCAACCCGTTCGTGGGCAAGCCCGGGGCCAAGCCGGAGATCTGGTCGTACGGGCTGCGCAACCCGTGGCGCTTCTCCTTCGACGCCGGGAAGGGTGACCTCCTGATCGGAGACGTCGGCCAGAGCGACTGGGAGGAGATCGACTGGGCGTCGGCGCGCAGCAAGGGCGGCGAGAACTACGGCTGGTCGCAGATGGAGGGCAACCATCCCTTCCGGGGCGGCACCGAGCCCGCCGACCACACACGTCCGGTCCACGAGTACGACCGAACCGGGCTCGGATGCTCGGTGACCGGCGGCTACGTCTACCGCGGCAAGGCCATCCCCGCCCTCACCGGCCAGTACCTCTTCAGCGACTACTGCGACGGCACCGTGCGCTCCCTGAAGATGAAGGACGGCAAGGTCACCGGCGTGAGCGACCTCGGGGTCAACGGAGGTGAAGTCATCTCCTTCGCCCAGGACGGCAGGGGCGAGCTGTACGTGTTCGACATAGCGGGGAGCATCTCCCGCATCGACCCGGCATGACTCCGGGCCCGGCAGTGCGCGGGCACTGCCGGGCAGCCGACGGCCGACGGCCGACGATGGGGCACTCCGCTCGCGCTCAACGCTTGTCCGCGAAGACCCACCGGTTGCCCGCCAAGGCGTCATCGGGTTCGGGCAGGGGGCCGCGTCCGTGGTGGCGGGTGAAGTCGTAGGGGGTGTGGACCGATGTCGACCAGCCCATGCCCGTGAGGTGTGCGACGGAGTCGGGGCGTGGTTGCCTGGCGAAGAGGGTGAGCAGGTCGATGCCGATCTGCTGGGCCGTCGCGGTGTACAGCGGGCTGTCGCGGTGGGCGAGGAGGTCCTTGTCGAGTTTGACCTCGTAGGCCAGAGCGCTCCCTGGCATGCTCAGGGTGTTCACCATGTCGATGAGACGGGTCTCGGCGGTGCTGGGCAGGTAGAACAGCAGCCCCTCGGCCAGCCAGACGCTGGGTGTGGTCGGGTCGAAGCCGACGCAGGCGAGTGCTCCGGCCCAGTCGTCACGGAGGTCGAGCGGAATGGGGATGCGCGCCGCCTTCGGGGTGGCCTGCAAACCGTCGAGCACCTTGTGCTTGAACGCGAGGACCTCCTCCCTGTCGATCTCGAAGATCACGCAGCCGGGTGGCCAGTCCAGGCGGAACGCCCGCGAGTCCAGCCCCGCGCCGAGCAGCACCACTTGCCGGGCGCTCGCTCTGTGCACCGAGCGGAGGAGGAAGTCGTCGAGGACTCTCGTCCGCAGGCCGAAGTAGCGCGCGAAGCGTCCCCACAGGGGGTTGGCGTCGCCGTCCGGGACCTGCTGGATATCTACCGGCCAGTCGGCCGAGGCCGGTGAGGCGCGGACGAAGTGCTCCGCGTAGGGGTCCTGCGCCAGGGTGTCGTGGCGGTGGGTCTCGATCGCCCGTGCGGCGGCCACCAGCAGAGCGGTCACTCCGACTCCTCCTTCCACGCCTTCCCTGCCGGTGCTGC
Organism: Streptomyces flavofungini; assembly: GCF_041028215.1. Lineage (GTDB taxonomy): Bacteria > Actinomycetota > Actinomycetes > Streptomycetales > Streptomycetaceae > Streptomyces > Streptomyces flavofungini_B. Next base: position 7,491 of record NZ_JASKYR010000275.1, on the reverse strand, counting down.
GATAGGTGGTGCCGACCACATGTCCTCCATGGGGGTTGACGGGACCAGGACGGAACCCTGGTGAGATCAGGACGGGAGCAGGACCGGTTTGACCACGCGGCCCTCCTCGCAGTCGCGTTCGGCCTCGTTGATGTCGGTCAGCGGGTAGGTGCGGATCAGCTCGTCGAAGGGGAAGCGCCCTGCCTGCCACAGTCCGGTCAGGCGCGGGATCAGCAGTCCCGGTACCGCGTCCCCCTCACAGATGTGCGCGAGTGTCCTGCCCCGGTCCAGCGCTCCCGGTTCGATCGGCAAGGTGGTGTTGAGTCGTGCCACCAGGCCGAGGTGGCCCTTCGGGCGCAGGGCTTGGAGAGCGTCGTTGATGAGCCGGGGCACGGCCGTGGTGTCCAGGGCGTAGTGCGCGCCGTCGTCCGTCAGTTCGCGGATGCGGGCGGGCAGACCGGGTGAGGTGGCGTGCAGCGGGATCGCGCCGAAGCGTTCGGCCAGGGCCAGCCGTTGCGGGTGGCGGTCGACGGCCACGGTGACCACTCCGGAGGCGGTGGCCGCCATCACCGCGGCCAGGCCCACCGCTCCCGCGCCGAACACCGCGAGGGTCTCACCGGGACCGGCGGCGAAGGAGTTGAAGACCGCTCCGGCGCCGGTGAGGAACCCGCAGCCGAGTGGGCCGAGCAGTTCGACGGGCAGTGCGGGATCGACCCGTACGGCATTGCGGGCCGGGACCATCGCGTACGTGGCGAACGCCGACTGGCCGAACCACCGGGGTGCCAACTCCGCCCCCGCCGCGTCGGTGAACCGGGCGGCGTTCTCCTGTCGCCCGCCGAAGAGGTTCAGCGCGGCGAAGGAGTCGCAGTAGGCGGGGGCCGCGGCCATGCAGTTCCGGCAGTGGCCGCAGGAGTCGAAGCTGAGGACGACGTGGTCGCCGTCGCTCAGGCCGGTGTGCGGACCGCCCGTCTCCACCACGACCCCGGCGCCCTCGTGGCCGAGCACCGCAGGGAGCGGAGAGCGGCCCGCCGAACGGCGCACCGCCAGGTCGGTCCGGCACATCCCGCAGCCCGCGATCTTGACCAGGACCTCGTCCTCGGCGGGTCCCGCGGCCAGAAGCACCTCCTCGACGGCGAATCGGCTCTGGTAGGAACGCAGTACCGCCGCGTCGAATCGCAACGTCAGCCCTTCAGCCCGCCGTGACCGCGGCAGCCGCCTGCTCTCGCGCGTGCCGGTCCATCTCCGCCCGGAACGCGGCCACCAGGTGCGGCTGGATCCTTCCGGCGTTGCGGTCGCCGCCTTCGCAGACCGCGCCGCGCACCCCCACGATGTCGGTGCCGATGCGGTGCAGTACGTCGAGGTCACCCACTTTCACGCTGCCCGCGAGAGCGGCGAGCAGGTCACCTCGGTGGGTCCGTCGCACGAACTCCGCGCACTCTTCGGGCGGTACGTGGTCGAACAGCCGGGTCCCGTCCTTGACCGCCGTGTCGAGCATGGCCGCGTCGCACCCGGCGCGCGCGGCGATGTCGGGCACCGCGAGGGGGTTGACGCAGCCGATGCGGTGGGCGTCGGCGTAGCCCGAAGCGACGACCAGGGCGTCGGGGCGGTAGTCCTTCACGGCCCGGACGACGCCGCGCATGACGTCGATGGCCTGCTCGGGCGTCGTGCATCCGTAGAGCCCGACCTTGATGTAGGTGGCTCCCGAGACCGCCGCGCCGAGGGCCGCCTGAGCCACGGTGCCGGGTTTGTACGGCACGTCTCCCACGGTGGCGGACACGGGCTTGTCCGCCGGGACCGCATCGCGGATCTCTCTGATGACCCACGGGAAGTTGGCGCCGAGCGAGCCCTCGTCGGGCTTCTTCACATCCACGATGTCGAGATGCTCCGCCGCCTTCGCGCAATCGAGGGCCTCCTCGACGCCGTCGGGAGAAACGAGAAGTAACAAGGTGGTCTCCTTAGTCTCCGCACCGCTGCTGACCGCCCACCGCCGACGGCTGACCGCAGAGCGCTCGCGGTGCGCTCATCATCAAGGGCGGTCCGCGACCCCCGGTAGGGCGCACAAAAGCCGGGCGGAGCGTCGACCGGGCCCGCAGTGCGCCGTGCACGCCGGTTCCCACCGCCGCTCGGTCCGAGAAGCCCGGATCATGCCGCGTCGGGTGCGTTTTCACTCTTTCTGTTGAGCGGTCCCGCRCCCCGGRRCAGCGGATTGCGCAGCCCGCATAGTGACTGCACGACGGCGATATAAGCGGCCCACGACAGCCGTACGACCGGCCCACCGCGGCCCGCCCAGACGAAGGGAAAGAGCTCATGCGCACCGAGGCGATCAATCGCGTGAAACACGTCTTCACCCTGTTCGACGCCGATGGCAACGGAGTCCTGGAATCTGATGACTTCGACCTGATGAGCAGCCGGGTCGCCGCGGCTGTCCCCGAAGCCGACGCGGCGCGCAAGCAGGCCATGCACGCCAGCTTCGCGCGCTACTGGGAGACCTTGGTCGGTGAGCTCGACGCCGACCACGACGGGCGGATCACCTACGACGAGTACCAGGCGTGCGTCCTTTCGCCGGAGCGCTTCAGTGGTGCGGTCGACCAGTTCGCCTCGGGCTTCGCACGCTTCGGTGACGTGGACGGCAGCGGTCTCGTCACCCGGCCGGTGTTCGTCGGCATGATGCGGGGAGTCGGCTTCGACCTGCCGAACATCCACGCCCTCTTCGACGCCTTCGAGCCCGACGCCGACGACCGGATCAGGGTCGAGGTCTGGGAGGCCGAGATCAAGAACTACTACGCCCCGGACAAGGGCGGTATCCCCGCGGACCTGCTGGCGGCCTCTCCGGCAGCCTGATCCGGTCCCCCCCCGGCCCGAAGGCCCCGCTCCTCACCGAGCGGGGCCTTCGGGCTCTTCCGTGCCGGTCCCGGGGCTCGTGCGCGCACCCGGCCGACGCCTTGGCCGGTGCCTAGTCACTCCGCCCGCATGCTGGGCACCTGCACATGGCCGGGCCGCGGCGCCGTACCCAATGCTGAACGTCCACGAGCGACGCACCGGCACCGCCCACCCAGCGGCCGGATGTGCGGCGCCCGTGCCCTCTGCGTCACCGACTGCCGCGCGCACCCGTGCCCGCGGGAAGGACTGCCATGCCCACTCTCCCCGACGCGGCGCACGAGGCCGCGACCCGCAGGGCGATCCGACGGCTGCTGCCGCTGCTCGGTCTCGCGTACTTCATGTCGTACGTGGACCGGACGAACGTCGCGCTCGCCAAGACCCAGCTTGAGGCCGACATCGGCGTCGGCGCCGCCGCGTACGGTCTGGGTGCCGGTGTCTTCTTCGTCAGCTACGCGCTGCTTGAGGTCCCGAGCAACCTGGTGCTCTACCGGGTGGGTGCGCGTGCCTGGATCGCGCGCATCGCGCTGACCTGGGGGCTGGTCTCCGCCGCCATGATGTTCGTCCAGGGGGAGACCTCCTTCTACGTCCTGCGGTTCGCGCTCGGTGCCGCCGAGGCCGGGCTGTACCCGGCCCTGATGTACACCGTCACACTGTGGTTCTCCCAGCGGCACCGCGTCGGCGTCGTCGGCCTCATCTACACCGCGCCCGCCGCCGCGACCATCCTGGGTGCCCCCGCGGGCGGCGGCCTGATGAGCCTGGACGGCGTCGCCGGGCTCCAGGGCTGGCAGTGGATGTTCCTGGTCGAGGGGCTGGTGACCGTCGCGGTCGGCGGGTTCGTGTGGTGGGCGCTGCCCAGCCGCCCGCAGGACGCACGCTGGCTCTCGCCGGACGAGGCCGCCGCACTGTCCGAGCGTGCGGCCGGGACGCACCACCCCTCTCCGCACCGCCTGCGCGGCCACTTCAGGGAGGCCTTCGGGCGCCCGGTCGTGCTGCTGCTCGCCGCGACGTACTTCGGCAACCAGCTCGTCGGCGCCGCCGTCGGGTTCAATCTGCCCTCGATCGTGGAGGGCATGGGCGTACGGGGTCCGATGCCCATCGGGCTCGTCACCGGCAGCATGGGCATAGCCATCCTCGCGGGCGTGCTGTTCTTCCCGTGGCTGCACGGCCGGGTCGGTGACGACACCGGACTGATCGTGGTGTGCGCGGTCGCGGGAACGGCCGCCATGGGTGCCTACCTGGCCACGGAGGGCGCCGGGGCGCGTTTCGCCTCGCTCTTCGTGGCCAACTTCTTCCTGACCGGGACGCTGCCGCTGTTCTGGTCGGTGGCGATGTCGCGCATGTCGGGCCTGATGGCGGCGGCCGGGCTCGCCTTCATCAACACGGTCGGGCTGCTGGGCGGGTTCTTCGGACCGCTCGTGTTCGGCCTGATCGAGGACCGGAGCGGCAGTGCTCGCGCACCCTTCGTCTTCGTCGTGCTGGTGGGCCTCGCCGGGATCGCCCTGGCCGCCGCCCTGAGGCGGACCGTCAAGGGCGAGGACACTCCGCTGCCCGCCGGGACACCGGCGACGGTGGAGTAGGCCCGACGGCACGGGCCCGGCGGTAACCCCCACCCCCCTGTGCGTTCGCCCAGGGGGCCCGCGCACACCCTGGGCGACCGCAGACTTCCGGCCAACCCGGTCGGTGTCTATTCTTCGGCCATGAACGAGGAGCTGGCGCTGCGCCGTGAACTGGCCCAGACGCTGTCCGCCGACATCGACCGGCTCATCGAGCGGCTCACGGCCGACATCTGCGCCCACAGCGCCCGCTACGCCAGCGGCACCCCGGTCTCGCACGAGGATCTCCGGCTCACCCTGCGCGGCAACATGGAACTGGCCCTGCACGAGTTCGCCGGGATGCCCCCCGGGGACCGCAGCTTCGAGGCCGTCGCCGCCGAGAACGGGTGCCTGCGCGCCGAACAGGGCATGCCGCTGGCCACGGTGCTCCAGGCCTACCGGCGCGGCGGGCGGGTGCTGTGGCAGGCGATGGCCGACTGGATGCGCGACCGGCCGCCCGCCCAGCAGCGCCTGGTGGGTGACATGGCCGGGGCGGTGTGGGAGACCATCGACCGCTTCTCCTCGGCGATGGCCGACTCCTACCGGCTGCGCACCCTGGAATTGCAGCACCGCGAGGCCTCCCGGCGCGGCGCCCTGTTCGAGGCGCTCCTGGACGGCCGTGCCGGTGATCCCACCGTGGCCGCCGCGGCCGCCACCGCCCTGGGCGTACCCCGGCAGGGCCGCTACGCCGTGGTGGTCATCGCCCAGGACGCCCAGGACCCCGCCTCACCGCCCGACCCGGGGCCCGCGCTCGACGCGCTGGGCCTGTGGTCCTTCTGGCGTCCGCGCGCGGAAACCGTCGCGGGCCTGGTCCGGATCAGGCCCAGTGGGCCCGACCAGCCCGACCAGCGGGACCTGCTCGCGGACGTCCTGCGCGCCCAGCGCGTGTGCCGGGCCGGAATCTCACCGCCCTTCGAGGACCTGACGGACGCCGCCCAGGGCCTGCGCCTGGCCCAGCGCGCCCTGGCCACGCTGCGGCCCGGCAGCAGGGCGGTCGCCGACCTCGACGAGCGGCTGGTGCACGCCGCTCTCGGCGCCGAGCCGGAGATGGCCGACCGGCTCGCCACGCGCTATCTGGACGGTGTCCTGCGCAGCGGCGCCGAGCGCGAGGTGCTGCTCGACACCCTGCGGGTGTGGCTGGACACGGGCTGCTCCGCGTCCGCCACCGCCTCGCGGCTGTTCTGCCACCGCAACACGATCCTCAACCGGGTGAGCCGGATAGCCGAGCTGTCCGGCTGGCCCGCCGGGTCGGGCGAGGCACGCCTTGGCTGGGCCCTGGCGCTGCGGGCCCTGGAACTGGAGCACTGAGGGCGGCTCACCCCTCTTGCCGTACCGACGCGCCAAGACGCCGCTCGTGCCACTGCCCACCGCGCTCCCCGTGATGCTGGGCTCTTGCACATGGCCCCCGGCCAGGGGCGCGTCGGAAGCTGAGGCGGTCGGACACACCGTTCGTACGCGTGAGGGAGCAAGGGAGCCACCGTGCAGTTGAGCGTCGCCACCATCCTGCGGGAATCCGCCGTCCGTCACCCCGGCCGGACCGCGGTCGTCGACGGCGACGTCCGCGTCAGCTACGGCGCCCTCTGGCAGGACGTGCTCCGCTTCGCCGCCCGGCTGCGCGCCCGGGGCATCGAACCCGGCGACCGTGTCGCACTGCTCCTGCCCAACACCGCCGACTTCCCGCGCGCCTACTACGCCGTCCTCGCCGCCGGCGGCACGGTCGTACCCGTACACGCCCTGCTCGTCGCCGAAGAGGTCGCCTATGTGCTGCGGCACAGCGGCGCTCGCGCCCTCATCAGCGCCGGCCCGCTGGAATCCCTGGCCGCCGAAGCCGCGGCGGACGCGGGCGTGGACGTGCTGCGCGTGAGCTGCGAAGGCGAGCCGCTGGAGCGCGTCGAGCCGCGCGAGCAGGGCGACACCGCGGTGATCCTCTACACCAGCGGCACCACCGGGCAGCCCAAGGGAGCCCTGCTCACCCACGGCAACCTGGTGCTGAACGCGACGGTGTGTGCCCAGGACCTGTTCGCTCTGACACCCGATGACGTGGTGCTCGGCTGTCTGCCGCTGTTCCACAGCTTCGGACAGTCCTGCGCCATGAACGCGGCCCTGCGCGCGGGCGCCGCCCTCGTGCTGTGCCCGCGCTTCACCGGACCCGGCGCTCTGGCCCTGCTGGCCGAGGAGCGGGTGACGGTGTTCATGGGCGTGCCCACCATGTACCACGCGCTCACCGAGGCGCTGGGGGCGGGCGGGGTCCGTCCGACGACCCTGCGCATGGCCGTCTCCGGCGGCGCCGCGCTGCCCGTCGCGCTCCTCGAACGCTTCGAGCACGCCTTCAACGCCGTGGTGCTCGAAGGCTACGGACTCACCGAGACCTCTCCGGCCGCCACCTTCAACCAGCCCGCCGACCGCCGCCCCGGCACGGTCGGGCGCCCCATCTGGGGCACCGAGGCCGCCGTCGCCGACGCCGGGACCGAGGACCGCATCGTGCTCCTGCCCACCGGAGAGGTCGGCGAGGTCGTCCTGCGGGGCCACAACGTCTTCGCCGGATACCTCGACGACCCCGGGGCGACGGCGGCCGCCGTCGTCGACGGCTGGTTCCGCACCGGCGACCTCGGCGTCCAGGACGCCGAAGGCCGTCTGAGCATCGTCGACCGCAAGAAGGACCTCATCATCCGCGGTGGCTTCAACGTCTATCCCCGCGAGGTCGAGGAGACCCTGGCCCGCCACCCCTCCATCGCCCAGGTCAGCGTGGTGGGCCTGGCCGACGAGGAGAAGGGCGAGGAGATCTGCGCCGCCGTCGTCCTGCGCCCGGATGCGCCGGAGACGCCCGAGGACATCATCGACTGGGCACGTCAACGGCTCGGCAAGCACAAGTACCCGCGCGTGGTGCGGCTGCTCGGCGCCCTGCCGCTCGGCCCCAGCGGCAAGATCCTCAAGCGCGAACTGCGGGAGGCCTGCGCATGACCGTCGTCGACACCTCGCACGGACCGGTACGCGGCACCCTCGATGACGGCATCGCCGTCTTCCGGGGCATCCCCTACGC
>NZ_JASKYR010000274.1:0-10462 GCF_041028215.1 Streptomyces flavofungini | reverse complement strand
CGCCGTCGTCGGACGAGCCGCCGCAGCCCACGGCGACTCCCGCCGTCAGCACCCCTGCGGCGGCCAGGGCCATGGACCGTACGAAACGCTGCATCGCGCGCTTCCCCCCTCGGAAGACAGTCAAGCCATAGTAGGTGCTGTCACTGACAGTGACCGAATACGGCTCGACGGGTGAGGGTTCAGGAGCAGACCGTTCCGCTCTTCGGGACCGTCCCGTCGAGCAGATAGCCGTCCACGTTCTCCCGGACGCACTTGTTCTTGCTGTCGTACGCCCCGTGGCCCTGCCCCTTGTACGTCAGCTCGACGCCGACGTCCTTGCCGAGGGCCCGCGCCATCTTCCGGGCGCCCTCGTACGGCGTGGCCGGGTCGCCGGTGTTGCCGATGACGACGATGGGCGGCGCCTTCTCGGCGCCCACGTCCGGGTGGTCGGCCTGGCCCTCGACCGCCCAGTCGGTGCAGCCGGTCATGCCCCAGGCCAGGTAGTCACCGAACAGCGGGGAGGCCTCGCGGAAGTCGGGGAGCTTCTTCTCGACGTCGTCGGTGGAGTAGCGCGGCTTGTCGTCGGCGCAGTTGATGGCGACGTTGGCGGCCTGGATGTTGCTGTAGCTGCCGTCCTCGTTGCGCCCGTTCATCGAGTCGGCGAGCGCCATCAGGATTCTGCCGTCACCGTCGTAGGCCTCGTCGAGTCCCTGGGTGAGGTACGGCCAGAAGTCCTTGGAGTACAGGGACTGCGCGATGCCGCTGGTGGCGGCGGTCTGGGTCAGCTTGCGCGGCGGCAGGCCGCTGATGGGCCGGGAGTCCAGGTCGTCGAGGAGCTTCGCGATCTTCTTCTTGATGTCGTCGGCCGAGTTCCCGATCGGGCAGTCGTCCTCCTTGGCCGCGCAGTCCTCCGCGAAGTTGTCCAGCGCGAGCTGGAACCCCTTGGCCTGGCCGAGGGAGCTCTGCTCGGCGTCCTGGGTGGGGTCGACGACCGCGTCGAAGACCGCGCGGCCCACCTTCCCGGGGAACAGGTGCGCGTACACGCCACCGAGCTCGGTGCCGTACGAGATGCCGAAGTAGTGCAGCTTGTCGTCGCCGAGCACCTGGCGCATCAGGTCCATGTCGCGGGCCGCGTCGGTGGTGCGGACATGGGGGAGCGTGCGGCCGGAGTTCTTCTCGCACGCGCTGTTGAAGGCCTTGACGTTGTCCACGAGCTTCTTGCGCTCGGCCTCGTCGTCGGGGGTGGAGTCCTGCTGGAAGTACGTGTCGAGCTGCTCGTCGTCCTCGCACTTGATCCCGGCGCTGCGGCCGACCCCGCGCGGGTCGAAGCTCACCAGGTCGTAGCGGGTGCGCAGCTTGGCGTACTCCTCGCCGAAGGCGGGCAGCGTGGTGACGCCCGAGCCGCCGGGCCCGCCGAAGTTGAAGACCAGGGAGCCGATGCGCTTGTCCTTGTCGCCGCTGGTGGCCGCCTTGATGAGGGCGATGTCGAGGGTGTCGCCCTTGGGCTTCGACCAGTCCAGGGGGGCCTTCATGGTGGCGCACTGCCACTCGGCACCGCCCGGCAGCGGGGACGGGGCGTCACCGCCGCCCTCGGCGGCGCTGGGCGAGGGGCAGTCCTTCCAGCTCAGCTTCTGCTTCGACAGGTCCTCGCCCTTGGCGTCCTTGGAGTCGCCGCCACAGGCCGCGAGCGTCGAGGACAGGAGCAGGGCGGCGGCCAGAGCGGTGGCACGTGGCTGGGTCCGTGTGAGCATGTGCCCATCCTGCGGCGGCTCCTGACGGGGCGCTCGGGACGGGGGCCGTGCGGGTGAGCCGGAGCGGGCCCGGAAGACCGGGCGGCGGCCCGGTCGGGCCCGCCGGTCAGAGCAGGCCCTTCCTTGTGAGGTGGTTGAAGAACAGCCACCCGGGGAGCACCGGAAGCCACAGCGTCAGGAGGCGGAAGAGCAGCACGGCGGGGGCCGCCACGTCCTTGGGCACGCCGACCGCGATCAGACCGAAGGTCAGGGTGGCCTCGACCGCGCCGACGCCGCCGGGGGTCGGCGCCGCCGAGCCGAGCGCGTTGCCCGCCAGGAAGACCACGGCGACACTCGCGAGGCTGAGGGTCGTCATCTCCTCGCTGCCGAACGCCCGCACCGAGGCGTCCAGGCAGAGCACGAACATCAGGGTGAGCAGCAGCATGCCGCCGATGCCCGTGAGCAGCTTCTGGGGGCGCTGGAGGACGTCGAGCATGCGCGGCACGACGCCCGCGAAAAGCGACCGCACGCGCGTGACGACGAATTTCCGCAGGAACGGGATGGCCGTCACCACGAGCACGAGCACCGCGACGGAGAGGAGACCCGCGATGACGGTGCGGGACGGCGTGAACGACGGTGTCTTCTCCGTACCCGTCAGATAGCCGAAGACCAGCAGCAGCAGGATGTGCGAGCCGAGGCCGAAGAGCTGCGACGCGCCGACGCTCGCCACCGCGAGCCCGGACCGGACGCCGGAGCGCTGGAGGAACCGCGTGTTGAGCGCGACACCGCCGACGGCGGCCGGTGCCACGATCTTCACGAACGAACCGGCGACCTGCGCCGCCACCGTCCGCAGGAACGGCACCCGCTCCGGCACGAAGCCGAGCAGGCTCATCGCGGCGGCGAAGTAGCTCAGCGCGGAGAAGCCGACGGCGGCGGCCACCCAGCCCCACTGGGCCTCCTGGAACAGCGTGCCGAACTCGACGTGGGTGAGCTGCGAGAGCAGGAAGTACGCGCCGATGGCACCGGCGATGAAACTGATCAGCGTGCGCGGCCTGATCCGCTCCAGCTGCGCGGGCTCGACCGGCGCCGTCGGGCGGATGAGCAGCACCTGGTGGCGGATCTGGGTGAGCAGATCCTCCTCGCGGGCCTGTTCCAGGGCCTCGTCTATGGCCTGCTTCTCGGCCTGCCGCTCCTGCTTAGCGGCCTGCTTCTCCTGCTTAGCGGCCTGCTTCTCCTGCTTCTGGGCCTGCTTGTCCGTGCGGACGCCGCCGTCCTCGGGCACGTCCGCGCGTGCGCCCTGGCGGGACTTGCGCGAGGCCTCCAGGACCGCCTCGCGCTCGCGCTGGGAGCGCTCGCGGGCCAGCTTGCGCAGCGTGGCCCGGGTGGAGCGGGTGAGGGCGATCGGCTGGAGCAGCGGCAGGCAGTCGGCCACCGCGTCGGGCCCGAGGACCTCGACGGCCGAGGCGACCGAGCGCTCGGCGCCCACGCGCAGACCGAGCGCGGTGAGGAGCTGGGCGGTGTCCATACGCAGCACCAGGTCGCCCGCGGCGATCTCCCCGCCGCGCAGATCCGTGAGGATCACCGTGCCGGAACGATCCACCAGGATCGCGTCACCCGCCAGCCTCCGGTGCGCGATCCGCCGGGACTGGAGCGCCTGCACCTGCCGCCAGGTCTCCAGCAGCAGCCCGTCGGTGATCTCCTCGTCCTCCAGGGTGTCGAGGGAGCGTCCGCCCGTGTGCTCGTAGACGAGCATCACCGCGTCGGGGCCGAGCTCGGAGGTGGCGATCAGCTTGGGCGCGTTGGCGCCGGCCGCGATCGCCGCGTAGGCGAGGAGCGCCTCCTGCTCCAGGGCCTGGCGCAGCGACTGGAGGCTGCGCCGCTGGGTGATGCCGCGCAGCGTGAGCCTGCGCCAGACACGGTAGAAGAAGCCCTGCGCCTGCTGCTCGCGGTCGATGACCGTGACGTCGAGCGGCGGGCCGTCCTCCAGGGTCACGAAGTAGCGGCGGCCGCGGTCGCCGTGCTCGCTGTCCTGCGACTCCTCGCGGGCGGCGCTGACGGGGTGGAAGCCGACGTGCCGCAGGCCCGCGAGGAGCGTCTGCCCGGTGGGCCGTACGTTCGGCGAGCCGACCGCGTAGAGCGTTCCGTAGGCCACGGTCCAGCCGATGAGCACCGTCAGGATGATCGAGAACGGTGTGGTGTAGCCGGTGACGAGCATGGTGAACGCGTCGAGCAGCAGCACCACGAAGAGCACCAGGCGCCAGCGCGGTCTGCGCGACATCCCGACGGCCGTCATGTACGCGATGACCGGCGCGAGGTAGCCGTGCACCGGGTCGGTGAAGGCGTGGATGTCCGCGGGGGAGGGCTTGGTGAGGGCGTCCTGGATGGAGCCGGGGGCGGCCTTCGCGACCCAGAGGTCGGTGGCCAGGGTGACGCCGTGCGCGAGGACGGCGGCGAGGACGCCGTCGGCGATGCGCAGGCCGTCGCGCTTGATCAGCCGTTCGATCGCGAAGGCGACGGGGACGAGCAGCACGCCGATGCTGGCGACCAGGCCCGCCACCTTGATGAGCAGGTCGGGCGCCTGCTCCGTGCCCTTGTCGATGTCCTGTTCGAGGCCTGAGGTCGTGCCGTGCGCGAACGCGGCGATGGCCAGGAGCACGCCGATGGCGATGACCCCGACGAGGAGCCGCATGAGGTCGGAAGGACGGTGCACGCGCGCGGAGAGGAGCGGTTCGTCGCGCTCCACCCGGTCCGTGTGGGCGCCTTCGCCGTCCGCACAGGGGTCGGTGCCGGCGCCGGTCTCGATGCCGTCGTCGGCCTTGGGTTCCGGGGCACCGGTGTCCAGGTTCGACTCGGACGCAGAGGTGCCCGCCTTCTCATCGGGATGCACGCCCTGCCGTTCCGTCGTCTCTTCTTGATCTCGTATCACCAGTCACCGCCCGCACGATGGTGGCATGCCGGATCACGACAGGGGGGCATCAGGGGGCAACGCAAGGACGCGAAGTGGTCACGAAACGACACTTCTCGCCGCCTCGCACGCGCCGCCCCGGGCTCCGCCGCGGGCCGTTCACGGTGTCGGCGCGGTGCGGCAGGATGGTCCGGATGAGCGACGAGAGCCGACCTGGACGGGTGCCGTCCGACGATGCCGCCCCCGAGCTTCCGGAGTACGCGGAGCGGGTCCTTGAGGTCGCGGAACTGATCCCTCCGGGCCGTGTGATGACGTACGGAGATGTCGCCGAGTGGCTTCAGGAAGGGGGCCCGCGCCAGGTCGGGCGCGTGATGGCCCTCTACGGAGGCGGTGTGCCGTGGTGGCGCGTCGTGCGCTCGGACGGTGTCCTGCTGCCGGGCAGCGAACTGCGGGCCCTCGACCGGTACCGCGCCGAGGGCACCCCCTTGCGCGAGGCCTCGCGCGCCGCCCAGGGGCATGTGCCGAAGCTGGACATGCGGCGGGCGCGGTGGGACGGGGGAGAGGTGACGGGCGKGGTGGATGTGAYGAATATGACGGATGTGGTCCATGTGACGCACGTCGCGCCGATCGGTGCCGCGGCGGACTGGGACGACGTGGATGCGGCAGGCTCCGGGGGAGGGCCTGGGGCTGTCTCCGGAGGCGGGCGGTCCGGGCGGCGCCACGCGGGCGGCCCCGCTGGCGGCGGCGCGGAAGGCGACGCCGCGGGGGTCGCTCGCCCGCAGGCTCCGGAGGCTCACACCTGACAGCTTCCGGCATCCGGGGGCGCGACGGAGGGCCGGTGACCCGTACGGGGGAAGCCGAGCATCCTCCGCGCGCACTGGCGTAGCGTCGACAGCACGCATCCCCGTCACCCCGCTGCCCCCGCGCAGCCGCTCTCCGACCAGCACACCCACCAGGACCGGCGACCCACGTGAGTTCCCCTTCTTCCGCCCGGCACCTCCGGCACCCGTCGCACCACCAGGCGCGACAGGGGACCCCGGGTGCCTACCGACTGGTGCGTACGCCGCCGGCTCCGGCGGATCCCCCTCGCTTGGACGCGGGCCAGCGCGCGGTGGTTGACCACAGGGGCGGACCGCTCCTCGTGCTCGCGGGTCCCGGCACGGGCAAGACGACCACCCTGGTGGAAGCCGTCGCCGCGCGCGTGGCCCGCGGGGCCGATCCCGCGCGCCTACTGGTGCTCACCTTCAGCCGCAAGGCGGCCGTCGAGCTGCGGGACCGCATGGCGCTGCGGATGGGCCGGGCCCGCGCCCCGCAGGCCACGACGTTCCACTCCTTCTGCTACGCCCTCGTACGCGCCCACCAGGACGCCGATCTCTTCGTCGAGCCGCTGCGGCTCCTCTCGGGACCCGAGCAGGACGTGGCGGTACGCGAGCTGCTCGCGGGCCAGATCGACCTGGCCAAGGAGGGCCGCGGCCGGGTCCGCTGGCCCGACGAGCTGCGGGCCTGCCTCACCACCCGCGGCTTCGCCGACGAGGTGCGTGCCGTACTCGCCCGCAGCCGTGAGCTGGGCCTCGGTCCGGCCGCCCTGGAGGACTTCGCCCGCCGCAGCGGCCGGCCCGACTGGGGGGCGGCGGCGGCCTTCCTCGCCGAGTACCTGGACGTGCTCGACCTCCAGGGGACGCTCGACTACGCGGAACTCGTCCACCGCGCGGTGCTGCTCGCGCGCCGCCCCGAGGTGGAGCGGGCGCTCGGCGCGCAGTACGACGCCGTCTTCGTGGACGAGTACCAGGACACCGATCCGGCGCAGGTGCGGCTGCTGCGCGCGCTCGCCGGGAACCGGGGGCCGCACTCCCCGCGCGCGGGAGGCGTGGACGGTGACCGCGCGGGCCGTACGCTCGTCGCCTTCGGCGACCCCGACCAGTCGATCTACACCTTCCGGGGCGCCGATGTGAACGGCATCCTGGAGTTCCCCCACGACTTCCCGCGCGCGGACGGCACTCCGGCGCCGGTCGAGGTCCTGACGACGTCGCGCAGGTCGGGCGCGCGTCTGCTGGCCGCCACCCGGCTGCTCACCCGCCGGATGCCGCTGCCCCGGCTGCCCGCGGAGAAGGTGCGGGCCCACCGGGAGCTGACGCCGGTCAGGGACGGCGGCCGGGTCGAGGTGTACACGTACCCGACGGCCGGTACGGAGCTCGACAACATCGCGGACATCCTGCGGCGCGCGCACCTGGAGGAGGGCGTCCCCTGGGGCGACATGGCGGTCCTGGTCCGCGCCGGTGCCCGCACGATCCCCGCCATCCGCCGCGGCCTCAGCGCCGCGGGCGTCCCCCTGGAGATAGACGGCGACGACATCGCCCTGCGCCACGAACCGGCGGTGACGCCTCTCCTGACGGCGCTGCGGGTGGTGGCGACGGCGGTGCTGTCGGAGACGGAAGCGGGGCCCGAGGCCGCCTCCGGAGCCGCGGGGTCCTCGGAGTCGGAGGCAAGGCCCGAGGCTGCCTCCGGAGCCGCAGGTGCCTCGGAGCCGGAGGCGGGCGTGGGGCTGGAGTCGCCCCCGGAGCCGGAGCCGGAGTCGGAGTCGGAGCCGGAGCCGGAGTCGGAGCCGGAGTCGGAGCCGGAGGCGGAGCCCGAGCCGGAGGCGGAGTCCGGGGCGGAGGCGGAGTCCGGGGCGGAGTCCGGGGCGGAGCCGGAGGCTGAGGCACGGCCCACCGCCGCCCCCTCCTGGCTCGACACCGAGACCGCGCTCGCCCTGCTCACCTCGCCGCTCGCCGGTATGGACGCCGCCGATCTGCGTCGGCTCGGGCGCGCCCTGCGTGAGGAGGAGCGGGCGGCGGGCAACCACGTGCCGCCGCCGTCCGACGAGCTCCTCGCACGGGCGCTCGCCGAGCCGGAGCGCCTCGTCGCCCACGACCCCACGTACGCCCGTGGCGCCCAGCGCCTCGGCGCGCTGCTCCGCAAGGCCCGTGAGCGCCTCGCGGGCGGCGGTACGGCCGAGGAGGCCCTCTGGGACCTCTGGGACGGCACACCCTGGCCCAAGCGCCTCGAACGCACCGCACGGCGCGGCGGCGCGGCGGGCCGCAACGCCGACCGTGATCTGGACGCGGTGTGTGCCCTGTTCGCCGCCGCGGCCCGCGCCGAGGAGCGCACCGGTGGCCGGGGCGCCCTGAACTTCCTCGAGGAGACCGAGGCGCAGGACATCGCCGCGGACACGCTCACCCGCAGGGCGGCGCGCCCCGACGCCGTACGGCTGATGACGGCCCACCGCTCCAAGGGCCTCGAATGGCGGCTCGTCGTGGTGGCGGGCGTCCAGGAGGGGCTCTGGCCCGACCTGCGCCGCCGCGGCTCGCTCCTGGAGGCCGACCGCATCGGGCGCGACGGCCTCGCCGAGCCGCTCACCCCCGGAGCGCTCCTCTCCGAGGAGCGCCGCCTGTTCTACGTGGCCGCCACGCGCGCGCGAGAGCGCCTCGTCGTGACCGCGGTCAAGGCGCCCGCCGACGACGGAGACCAGCCGTCCCGCTTCCTCACCGAGCTGGGCGTCGAGCCCAAGGACGTGACGGGCCGGCCGCGCCGCCCGCTCTCCGTCGCCGCCCTGGTGGCGGAGTTGCGCGCCACCACCGTCGACCCGCGCGTGTCCGAGCCGCTGCGCGAGGCGGCGGCCCAGCGCCTCGCCCGGCTCGCCGCCCTGAGCGACACCGACGGCCGCCCTCTCGTGCCGTCGGCGCACCCGTACCGCTGGTGGGGCATGTACGAACCGACGGCGAGCGAGGTTCCGCTGCGGGACCGCGACAAGCCCGTCGTGCTCTCCGGCAGCGCGCTCGACCAGCTCGCCAACACCTGCGCCCTCCAGTGGTTCCTGGGGCGCGAGGTGAAGGCGGACGCGCCCGCGACCGCCGCCCAGGGCTTCGGGAACGTGGTGCACGTACTGGCCGACGAGGTCGCCTCCGGACGCACCCCCGCCGACCTCGCCGTCCTCATGGAACGCCTCGACTCCGTGTGGGACGCGCTCGCCTTCGACGCTCCCTGGAAGTCGGCCCAGGAGAAGGAGCACGCGCGCGTGGCGCTCGAACGCTTCCTCCAGTGGCACGTCGACACCAACGGAACCCGTGCGGGCCGTACCCCCGTGGCCAGCGAGCACGGCTTCGACGTGACCCTCGAAGCGGGGCCCTACGAAGTACGCGTACGAGGCTCGATGGACCGCGTCGAACAGGACGCGGAAGGCCGTGCCTACGTAGTCGATTTCAAGACGGGCAAGCAGGCACCGAGCGCCGCCGAGGTCGCCCGGCACCCGCAGCTCGCGGTCTACCAGCTCGCGCTCCGCGAGGGCGCCGCGGACGACGTCCTCGACGGCGTACGACCGGAACCGGGCGGCGCCGAACTGGTGCAGCTCCGCCAGGGCGCCGCCAAGAAGAACGGCGGCGACGCCCTCCCCAAAGTGCAGGCCCAGGAGGCGCTTTCGGGCGAGTGGATCGGCGACCTGCTCGCGACGGCCGCGGGCAAGGTCCTCGACGAACGCTTCACACCGACGACCGGCCAGCACTGCACCCACTGCTCCTTCCGCGCCTCGTGCAGCGCCCGCCCGGAGGGGCGGCAGGTCGTGGAGTAGCCCCGGGGGACCCGCCACTCCCTTGGGCGAATTAAAGTCACGGTAAGAACTTGCTGTGTGCCGTCCGAGGCGCACCTTTTTGAGGAGTACGCATATATGGCAGCCAACCGGAAGCTCCTGGCAGTGGCAGTCGCCTGTGCCGCCGCCGTCATCGGCGTGACGGGCTGCAGCAGCGACGGCGACAAGGACCCCTTCGACGGCATGAGCGCCGACAAGATCGCCGAGAAGGCGTCCAAGGCGTCCAAGGACGCCGGGTCCTACCGCATGAAGGGCCAGATGAAGCAGAACGGCCAGACCAGCGACATCGAGTTCGCGGTCGCCGAGTCCGGCGACTGCAAGGGCACGATGGGCTCGGCCAAGACGGGCAAGGCCGAGTTCCTGTCCGCCGGGAAGTTCTCCTACTCCAAGGGCGACGACAAGTTCTGGGAGGCCCAGGGCGGCGGCGCCACGGCGGAGCTCCTCAAGGGCCGCTGGGTGAAGCAGCCCAACAAGGGCGGCAAGGCGATCTGCAACCCGGACGACATGTTCAGCAACAAGAACCTCAAGAAGCTGAAGCGTGGCGACGACTCCGAGGTCGCGGGCACCAAGGCGGCCGTCCTGACCCGCAAGAAGGGCGACGAGACCACCACCTTCTACGTCGCGATGGAGGGCAAGCCGTACTTCCTGAAGGTCGTGAACAAGGGCAGCGACGGCCCCGGCACCGTGACCTTCACCGACTACGGCAAGGCGGTCGAGGTCAAGGCCCCGCCGGCCAACGAGACCGTCGACCCCGAGAAGCTGGCCTCGGGCTCCTGACGCCCCAGGTCTCCTGAAGCCCCAGGTCTCCTGACCCCGCGCATTCCGCGCATTCCGCGCATCCCGCGCATCCCGCGTTTCACCTGAGCGTGCGGTGGCCGCGCGCAGCCCGGCCCGGCCCGGTTGTCAGTGGCCACCGCTAGCCTCTCTGATGTGCCACCTCGCATCACCGACCCCGAGCAGCTCAAAGAGCTCCTCGGCATCCCGTTCACCCCGGAGCAGACGGCCTGCATCATCGCGCCGCCCGCCCCGCAGGTGATCGTGGCCGGAGCCGGTTCGGGCAAGACGACGGTGATGGCGGCCCGCGTGGTGTGGCTGGTCGGCACCGGCCAGGTGGCCCCCGAGCAGGTTCTCGGCCTGACGTTCACGAACAAGGCGGCGGGCGAGCTCGCCGAGCGCGTCCGGCAGGCGCTGATCAAGGCCGGGGTCACCGACCCCGAGGCACTGGCC
>NZ_JASKYR010000273.1:0-9879 GCF_041028215.1 Streptomyces flavofungini | reverse complement strand
TGGGCAGCCCGGCGGGGGCGGCGTCGGTGGTCGTCATGCCGTGCCCTCCTCGGGGGTCGCGGGGGCTGCCGAAGCCGCGGGGGCCGCGGCCGGTTCCCCGGCGGCGGTCTCCGGTTCTCCGTCGGGCTCGACCACGGCGAGCACCTGGTCCATGGCGACCGTCGAGCCCGGGGTGACGTCCAGCTCGGTGACGGTGCCCGCGTGCGGGGCGGAGATGACGTGCTCCATCTTCATCGCCTCGACGACGAGGAGGCTCTGGCCCGCGGTGACCCGGTCGCCGGTGGTGACCTTCACGACCGTGACGGTGCCCGGCATGGGGGCGGTGAGGGCGTCGGCCCCCGCGTGCGCGGCGCCGGTCAGGCTCGCCTCGACGGGGTCGTGGTCCCGCACCTGCCAGGCGTCCCCCTCGCGGCCGAGCCAGTCGCCCGCGCGGTGGAAGGTGTGCCGGGTGCCGTCCACGGTGACCGAGACGCGGTCGGCGGTGACGGTGCGGGCGCCGCTGCCCAGCACCCGCGCGACGGGTTCGTGGCCCGCCGCCCTGAGCCAGTGGGTCACGGGCGCCGGGGCGGCACCGAGGCGCCAGCCGCTGGGCACCGAGAAGGGGTCCGTCCAGCCGTCCCCCGAGGGAATACGCGCGGCCTCGCGCACGGCGGCCGCCGCTTCGTACACCTCGACGGGCACGCCCTCGGGGACCAGGGAGTCCGCCTCGCGCTCGACGAGCCCGGTGTCGAGGTCGCCCGCGACCACCGCGGGGTGCGCGAGCAGCCTGCGCAGGAAGCCCGCGTTGGTCGGCACCCCCAGGGTGACCGTCTCGGCGAGGGCGGCGCGCAGCTTGCGCAGGGCGGTGGCGCGGTCCGGGCCGTAGGCGATGACCTTGGAGAGCATCGGGTCGTAGAGGCTGCCGACCTCGGTGCCCTCGCTCAGGCCCGAGTCGGTGCGCACGCCCTCGCCCCGCGGCTCGCGCAGGGAGAGGACCGTGCCGCCCGAGGGCAGGAACCCGCGCGCGGGGTCCTCGGCGCAGATACGGGCCTCGACGGCGTGCCCGGTGAGGGTGATGTCGTCCTGGGCGAACGGCAGCGGCTCGCCCGCGGCCACCCGGAGCTGCCACTCCACCAGGTCGAGCCCGGTGATCAGCTCGGTGACCGGGTGCTCCACCTGGAGGCGGGTGTTCATCTCCATGAAGTAGTACGAGGAGGGGTCCTTGCCCGGGACGATGAACTCCACCGTGCCCGCGCCCGCGTACCCGCAGGAGCGGGCGGCCTGGACGGCCGCCTCGCCCATCGCCGCGCGTGTGGCCTCGTCGAGGAGGACGCTGGGCGCCTCCTCGATGATCTTCTGGTGGCGGCGCTGGAGCGAGCACTCGCGCTCGCCCAGGTGGATCACATTGCCCCGGTCGTCCGCGAGGACCTGGATCTCGATGTGCCGGGGGCGGTCGATCCACCGCTCCACGAGCAGGGTGTCGTCGCCGAAGGACGCGCGGGCCTCGCGCCTGGCCGCCGCGATCTCCTCGGCGAGCAGGGCCTCGTCCCGCACCAGGCGCATGCCCTTGCCGCCGCCGCCCGCGCTCGGCTTGAGCAGCACCGGGGTGCCGATCTCCCGGGCGGCGTCGGCCAGCTGGGCGTCGGTCAGACCGCTGCCGGAGGAGCCGGGGACGACCGGGACACCGGCCGCCTTCACCGTCTCCTTGGCGCGGATCTTGTCGCCCATCAGCTCGATGGCGGAGGCGGGCGGGCCGATGAAGGCGAGCCCCGCGTCGGCGCACGCCTGGGCGAACGCCGCGTTCTCCGCGAGGAAGCCGTACCCCGGGTGGACCGCCTGGGCTCCGGAGCTCGCCGCTGCCCCGAGGATGCGCTCGATCGACAGATAGCTCTCGGCGGCGGGCGCGGGGCCGATGCGCACGGCGGTGTCCGCCTCGCGCACATGGCGGGCGTCCGCGTCCGCGTCGCTGAAGACGGCGACCGAGCGGACGCCGAGCGTCCGCAGGGTGCGGATGACGCGGACCGCGATCTCGCCGCGGTTGGCGACGAGCACCGTGTCGAACATGTTCCCTCTCCCCGAGGTGGTCCCCTGCAAGCCTGGGCCGGTCGCCGTCTGCGGACCCGCGCCGGTCGTCGTCCGGAAGTCGCTCATCGTCCGCCCCTCACATCCGGAAGACGCCGAAGCCGGGCTCGCCCAGCGGTGCCCCGGCGCACGCGGTCAGGGCGAGGCCGAGGACCTGCCGGGTCTCCAGGGGGTCGATGACGCCGTCGTCCCAGAGGCGGGCCGTGGCGTAATAGGCGTTGCCCTGCTGTTCGTACTGCGCGCGGATCGGGTCCTTGAAGGCCTCTTCGTCCTCGGGCGCCCACTGCTCGCCGCGGGCCTCCAACTGGTCGCGCTTGACCGTGGCGAGCACGGACGCGGCCTGCTCGCCGCCCATCACCGAGATCTTGGCGTTGGGCCACATCCACAGGAAGCGGGGGCTGTAGGCCCGGCCGCACATGGAGTAGTTGCCCGCGCCGTACGAACCGCCGACGACGACCGTCAGCTTGGGCACGCGCGTGCAGGCCACGGCGGTCACCATCTTGGCGCCGTGCTTGGCGATGCCGCCCGCCTCATAGTCCTTGCCGACCATGAAGCCCGAGATGTTCTGGAGGAAGACCAGGGGGATGCCGCGCTGGTCGCAGAGCTCGATGAAGTGGGCGCCCTTCTGGGCGGACTCGGCGAACAGGATGCCGTTGTTCGCGACGATGCCGACCGGGTGGCCGTGGATGTGGGCGAAGCCCGTCACCAGGGTCGTGCCGTACTCCGATTTGAACTCGGCGAAGCGGGAGCCGTCGGCCACGCGCGCGATGACCTCGCGGACGTCATAGGGGGTGCGGGAGTCCACCGGCACCGCGCCGTACAGCCCGAGGGGGTCGGCCTTGGGCTCCTCGACCGGCTGCACGGACCAGGGCAGGGCGCCGCGCTCGGGGAGGGTGGAGACGATGGTGCGCACGATCCGCAGGGCGTGCGCGTCGTCCTCGGCGAGGTGGTCGGTCACTCCGGAGGTGCGCGAGTGGACCTCGCCGCCGCCCAGCTCCTCGGCCGTCACGACCTCACCGGTGGCCGCCTTCACCAGCGGCGGGCCGCCGAGGAAGATCGTGCCCTGATTGCGCACGATCACCGCCTCGTCGCTCATCGCGGGGACATAGGCGCCGCCCGCCGTGCAGGAACCGAGGACCGCGGCGATCTGCGGGATGCCGGCGCCGGACATGCGGGCCTGGTTGTAGAAGATCCGCCCGAAGTGCTCGCGGTCGGGGAAGACGTCGTCCTGCATCGGCAGGAAGGCGCCGCCCGAGTCGACCAGATAGAGGCAGGGGAGGCGGTTCTCCAGGGCCACTTCCTGGGCGCGCAGGTGCTTCTTCACCGTCATGGGGTAATACGTGCCGCCCTTGACGGTGGCGTCATTGGCGACGATCACGCACTCCCGGCCCGAGACGCGGCCGATCCCCGCGATGACACCGGCCGCCGGGGCGTCCCCGCCGTACAGCCCGTCGGCCGCGAGGGGCGCGAGCTCCAGGAAGGGCGAGCCCGGGTCCAGGAGCGTGTCCACCCGGTCCCTGGGCAGCAGCTTGCCGCGCGCCACATGGCGGGCCCGCGCCCGCTCGCCGCCGCCGAGCCTGGCCTTCGCGAGCCTGGCCCGCAGTTCGTCGGCGAGGGCGGTGTGCGCCGCCTCGTTCGCCCGCCATGCCTCCGATGCGGGATCCGCCGCACTCGTCAGCACTGGTGCCTGCCGCATCAGTCGAGCCCCCTTGCCCGGTTAATGAGCGTTAACGCCTTCGCTTCAGGTTAACGAGCGCTAACCGGCCTGTCTAGAATCAATTCCATGGCCACGAGAACCGACGCCCCCACCCGTCGCGAGCAGATCCTCAAAGAGGCCGCCCGGCTCTTCGCCGAGCGCGGCTTCCACGGCGTGGGTGTCGACGAGATAGGCGCCGCCGTCGGCATCAGCGGCCCCGGGCTCTACCGCCACTTCGCGGGCAAGGACGCGATGCTCGCCGAGCTGCTCGTCGGCATCAGCGGACAGCTCCTGACGGGCGGCAGGCGCTGCGTCGCCGATACGGAAGGCTCCTCGGAGCAGGTCCTCGACGCGCTCATCGAGGGGCACATCGACTTCGCCCTGGACGACCGCTCCCTGATCACCCTGCACGACCGCGAGCTGGACCGCTTGCGGGACAGCGACCGCAAGCTGGTCCGCCAGCTCCAGCGGCAGTACGTGGAGATCTGGGTCGACGTGGTCCGCAAGGTCTACCCCGGCCTCGCCGAGAACGCCGCCCGCGTCTGTGTGCACGCCGTCTTCGGGCTGCTCAACTCCACTCCGCACCTGAGCCGCCGCGACGCCCTGCCGAGCCGTGCGGCCATGGCGGCCCTTCTGCACCGCCTGGCGCGTGGGGCGTTCGAGGCCGCCGCCGAGTGACGCGCATCTCTGGACGCTCTGGTGACCGCCGGGTAACCTGCATCTGAGCAAGCGCTTAGTCGATGTAGGCAGATGCAGGCAGAGGGAGTACTCCGTGCGCCGTACCGTTTTCAATGAGGACCACGAGGCGTTCCGGGAGACCCTGCGCGCCTTCATCGAGGCCGAGGTCGTCCCCGTCCACGACGAGTGGTTCGCCGCGGGCCAGGTGCCGCGCGAGTTCTACTACAAGCTCGCCGAGCTGGGCCTCTTCGGCATCAACGTCCCCGAGGAGTTCGGCGGCGCCGGTCTGGACACCCACAAGTTCGAGGCCATCCAGTACGAGGAGACCGCCCGCGCGGGCGTCACCTTCGGCGGCTCCGGCGTGCACGTGCTGCTCGCCCTGCCCTACATCAAGGCGCTCGCCACCGACGAGCAGAAGAAGCGCTACCTGGAGAAGTTCGTCTCCGCCGAGGAGATGTGGGCGCTCGCGATGACCGAGCCGGGCACCGGCTCCGACCTCGCGGGCATGAAGAGCACCGCCAAGCTCTCCGAGGACGGCACGCACTACGTCCTCAACGGCTCCAAGACCTTCATCACCGGCGGTGTGCACGCCGACCGCGTGATCGTCTGCGCCCGCACCTCCGCGCCCACCGCCGAGGACCGCCGCTACGGAATCTCCCTCTTCGCCGTCGACACCAAGTCCGAGGGCTACTCCATCGGCCGCAAGCTCGACAAGCTCGGCCTGCGGACCTCCGACACCGCCGAGCTGGCGTTCGTCGACGTCAAGGTCCCCGTCGAGGACCTCCTCGGCGAGGAGAACAAGGGCTTCTACTACCTCGGCAGCAACCTGCCCTCCGAGCGCTGGGGCATCGCCTACGGCGCCTACGCGCAGGCCAAGGCCGCCGTCCGGTTCGCCAAGGAGTACGTCCAGGACCGCACGGTCTTCGGCAAGACGGTCGCCTCCTTCCAGAACACCAAGTTCGAGCTGGCCGCCTGCCAGGCCGAGGTGGACGCCGCCGAGGCCGTCGCCGACCGCGCCCTGGAGGCGCTGGACGCGGGCGAGCTGACCGCCGCCGAGGCCGCGTCCGCGAAGCTGTTCTGCACCGAGGTCGCCCACCGCGTCATCGACAAGTGCCTCCAGCTCCACGGCGGCTACGGCTTCATGAACGAGTACCCCATCGCCCGCCTGTACGCGGACAACCGCGTCAACCGCATCTACGGCGGCACCAGCGAGGTCATGAAGATGATCATCGCCAAGAACATGGGCCTCTAGGCACCGCCTCCGGTAGGACGCCGCAGAGACGCCCTGTAGAACTACCTTCATGAACCAGGCACTTGAAGCCCTCCTCGATCTGCTCGACCTGGAGCAGATCGAGGAGGACATCTTCCGGGGCGTGAGCCGCTCGGCGCTCGTGCCCCGCGTCTTCGGCGGCCAGGTCGCCGCGCAGGCTCTGGTCGCCGCGGGCCGCACCGTCCCCGACGACCGTCCCGCCCACTCCCTGCACGCCTACTTCCTGCGTCCGGGGGACCCCGGCGCGCCCATCGTCTACACCGTGGACCGCATCCGCGACGGCCGCTCCTTCACCACCCGCCGCGTCGTCGCCGTCCAGCACGGGCAGCCGATCTTCCACCTCTCCGCGTCCTTCCAGACGTACGAGGAGGGCCTGGAGCACCAGTCCGGGATGCCGGACGCGCCGGACCCGGAGACCCTGCCCACCGCTGCSGAGATGCTCCCCCGCCACCTGCCGCCGGACGTCGCCGAGCGGCTCGTCGAGGCCCGCGCGGCCGTCGACCTGCGCTACGCCGACGTGCCGCCCTGGGGCACCGTGGGGCAGCCGCGCGAGCCGCGCTCCCAGGTGTGGTTCCGCGCCAACGGCAAGCTCGCGGACGACCCCCTGCTGCACGTCTGCCTCGCCACCTACGTCTCGGACATGACGCTCCTGGACTCCGTCCTCCTCGCGCACGGCAGGGGCGGCTGGGCCGTCGGCGACGTCGTCGGCGCCTCGCTCGACCACGCCATGTGGTTCCACCGCCCCTTCCGCGCCGACGAATGGCTCCTGTACGACCAGGAGTCGCCGTCGGCCTCCGGCGGGCGCGGCCTCGGCCAGGCGCGGATCTGGACGCAGGACGGACGGCTCGCGGTGACGGTCATCCAGGAGGGCGTGGTGCGCGTACCGCGCTGACCGCCGTTCGCGCACCGCCCTGATCGGACATAGCGTCCGAGGCATGACCGATCAAGCACCGCGGGGCGGCGGCGAGAGCACCACCACGGTCATCGTCGCCGCCGTCGCCAACCTGGGGATCGCGCTGGCCAAGGCCGTCGCGGGCGTCATCAGCGGGTCCAGCGCCATGCTCTCCGAAGCGGCGCACTCCGTCGCCGACACCGTCACCGAGCTGATGCTGCTCATCTCCCTGAAGGCGAGCGACAGACCCGCCGACGAGGAACACCCCCTCGGCTACGGAGGCGCCCGCTACATCTGGGCGCTGCTCGCCTCCGTCGCCACCTTCGTGGGCGGCGGTGTCTTCGCGGTGTACGACGGCATCCACACCCTGACCCACGGCGAGGACCTCGGCGACCCGCTCGTGTCGTACCTCGTCCTCGCCGTCGCCTTCGTCCTGGAGGGCTACTCGCTGCGGACCGGCCTCAAGCAGGCCCGGGGCGAGGCCGACCGCCTCGGGGTGCACATCAGGCGCTATCTGCGCCACACCCCCGACACCGCGGTCAAGGCCGTCGTGATGGAGGACTCGGCGGCGCTCGTGGGACTGCTGCTCGCCGCGGCCGGCCTGTTCGCCGGGCAGCTCACCGGGTCCGGCGTCTGGGACGGCGTCGCCTCGCTCTGCATCGGCGTCCTGCTCGTGTACGTGGCCTGGGTCCTCGGCCACGCCAACTCCGAGCTGCTCATCGGGCGCCCGCTGCCCCCGGAGATGCGGGCCGCGGTCCGCGCGGAACTCCGCGCCGACCCGCACGTCGTGGACGTCATCGAGCTGACGACGCTGCTCCAGGGCCCCAGGGAGGCCCTGGTCGCCGCCAAGGTCGACTTCCGGGACATGTACTCGGCCGCCGACATCGAGCGGGCCTGCGACGCCATGGCGCGGCGCGTCCAGGAGCGGTTCCCCGCGGTCCGGCGGGTCTACCTGGACCCGACGCCGGGCTCTGCGGCAGGAGGTCCGGCTCAGGAGCCGCCGGAGAGCCCCGCCGCGTCGAGCAGGTAGGCCGTCATCGGGTCGTAGTGTCTGGGGCTCGTGACGTGGTCGTCCAGCGGGACCGTGACCTGCACGGTGCCCTCGGCCTCGGCGATGAAGAGCGCGGGGTCGTTGCAGTCGGCGTAGCCCATGGAGTCCAGGCCGCGCTGGCCCGCGCGGCCCGCCCAGCCGTGGTCGGCGACGACCAGGTCGGGCTGCGGGCGGCCCTCGCGCTCCAGGCCGTCCAGGATCGCGTTCATCGGCTCGGGGGAGTGGGTGTGCCAGAGCGTCGCGCCGCGCTCCAGGACCGCGACGTCCGCGAACTGGAAGACCATGCCCTCGTCGGCCATGAGGCCCTCGGGGATCACCACGATCTCGCAGCCCGCCGCGCGCAGGGCGGCGGCGGTGGCGCGGTGCACGTCGAGCAGGCCCCCGGGGTGGCCGGTGGCGAAGAGGACCCTCTCCTTGGCGTCGGCCGCTTTGCGCAGCCGCGCGGCCATGCGCTCCAGGGCGGCGACGGTCAGCTCCGGGTCGATGGTGTCCTGGCCGTACCGGTGCCCGGGGTCGTCGATGACGCCGCAGCGCTCGGCCATCACCGCGAGGACGTCCTGCTCGTCGGTCCAGCGGTCGCCGAGTTCCAGCCCCAGCCAGTAGTGGCGGTCGCCGTTCGCGAGCTTCCTGTAGTGGCTGAGGTTGTTGTCACGGGGGGTGGCGACATCGCCCGCGATGCGGGTGCGGACGAGATGATCGACGAGCGCGGCGCGGCTGGGTATCGGCATGCCTCCCATTCTGCGGGACGAGTGCTCCGCTCAGGGGGTGGGTCGGCGCGTCCCGCGGTCCCGGCTCAGGGCGAACCAGAGCTCCATGCGGACGTCCGGGTCGTCCAGGTCGGCGGAGAGGAGCGCCGTGCAGCGGGCGATGCGCTGGCGGACCGTGTTGCGGTGCACCCCGAGGGCGACCGCCGTGCGGTCCCAGCTGCCGTGCAGGGAGAGCCAGGTGCGCAGGGTGCCCGTCAGGGCCTCGTTCCCGCCGAGCGGGGCGAGCAGCACGCGCGCGTGGGCGTCGGCCTCCCCGGGCTCGACCAGGTCGGCGACGCCGTTGGCGTGCTGGCGCACGAGCGGGACCCGAGTGGCCTCGGCGCGGCGCAGGGCGCGGGCGGCACGGGCGTCGGCCGCCGCGAGGTCGCCGGGTCCCGCGGGGGCGGAGAGGCCGAGGGTCCAGCCCTCCACGGGGGCGAGGTCGCGGTCGGCGGGGACGAGCAGGCGCACCACGCCGTCGTCGCCGCCCGGGTCGACCAGGCCGCTGCCGAGCGCGGCGCCGAGCGCGGACGCGGCCGACGGGGTGTGCTCCCCGCGCGCGTGCACCACGGTCCACAGGTCGCTGCCCAGGAGGGGGCCGATCTCCTCTCCGGGAGTTCCGGTCAGCAGCCGTACGAGAGCCGCCGAGCGGGCCGCCTCCGAGGTTCCCTGATGTTCGCCGGTGAGCAGCGAGAGCAGCACGACGGCGGCTCCCGCGATGGTGTGGTCGCCCGGTTCGCGGCGGTCCGTTGCGACGCCGAGCACGAAGCCGCGCCCGCCGCCCAGCGCGTAGGCGGCCAGATGGGTGGCGCCCGCCGTGTCGGCCGCGGACGCCGGTGCGGCGGGCGCGGCGCGCCGCACCACACCGGTCAGCTCCCGCAGCGCGCCCCGGGCCGCGGGCGGCGCCTGGCCCGCCGCCTGGAGCTCCGCGCCGTCGGGCCCGTACAGGGCGGCGAGCCCGCCGAGCCGCGCCGCGAGCTGGCGCAGGACCGCCGAGACCGGGTCGGGCCGTGCCGCCGCCGTCGCGAGGCCCTGCTGCGCCTGGGTCACCCGGCGCAGCTCGGCGTGCCTGGCCTCGGCCATCAGCCGCCACACCGCGCGGGCGACGCCGCTGAACGTGGTGCGCGGCGGTACCTCGACCAGCGGGAGCCCGTGCCGCTCGCAGGCCGCCACCAGCGCGTGCGGCACCGTGTCGTGGACCGGCGCGACGCCGAAGCCGAGGGCCGCGCCGCCCGCCTCGACGATGCGGGACACATAGGCGTCCAGGGGGCCGTCGGGGGCCGCGTGGCCGGTCGTGTGGCCGGTGATGTGGACGCCCGCCGTCAGGAGCAGCTCGCCGCCGAGCAGATACGGGTAGGGGTCGGGCATCTCCGAGGTGTGCACCCACTGCACGGCCGTGGCCGCCTCCCGGGCGTCCGGGCCCGCGACCTGCCGCAGCCCCAGGTCGTCGCGGGCGAGCAGGGCGGCGAGCGGGACCGGCGGGGT
>NZ_JASKYR010000272.1:0-8743 GCF_041028215.1 Streptomyces flavofungini | reverse complement strand
CCTTGCTGCCGGGCGCCCAGCCGAACCGCCGCCGCACGGTCACGCCCTGCGGATCGGCGGCCCCCGCCTGGTAGAACGCCCGCGAGACCGGCGCCCGCCAGTCGATCACCAGCGGCGGCGCCGCGGGGTCCTCCGTGACGCGCGACCGCCCGATGTAGTACCGCTGCCCGCGGTGCTCCCCGGCCCCCGTCTCCCCGAAGTCGAGCCGCCCGAAGAAGAGGGGCGCCGCAGGGAGTTCGCGCAGCGCCTTGGCGTGGCTGCGGAACTGGTACCCGAGCACCTCGGCGTCGGCTCCCGACGCGGACACGTCCTCGCCCGCGACGACCTGCTCCTGGGCGCCTTCGATCATGCCCTGGAGAGCGGCGCGGCAGGCATCGTGGTAGCGGCGTTCTTGGTGGAGGTCGCTCATGCGCCCACGATAACGCAACCGAGTAACATTCATAACCAAGTAACTTCTATAACCGAGTAACGAATGGTCGCCCGTTACCGGGTCTCACGCTTCTAGACTCGCCCCATGACCATCGGCAACGACTCCCCCGGCCTGCGCGAGCGCAAGAAGGCACAGCGCTACCAGGACATCTCCGAGGCGGCGATCGCCCTCTTCCTCAAGAAGGGCTACGACAAGGTGTCCGTCGCGGAGGTGGCGGCCGCGGCCGAGATCTCGAAGCCGACCCTCTTCCGCTACTTCGCGTCCAAGGAGGACCTGGTCCTCCACCGCTTCGCCGATCACGAGGACGAGGCCGCCCGCGTCGTCGTCGACCGCCCCGCCAAGCGCCCCGCGCTCGACGCGCTGCAACGCCACTTCCTGGACGGTCTGGAACGCCACGACCCGGTCACCGGCCTCAACGACGCCCCCGGAGTCCTCTCCTACCTGCGGCTCCTCTACAGCACCCCGGCCCTCGTGGCCCGCCTGTACGGGTACCAGGGGCGCTCGGAGGACGCCCTGGCCGACGCGCTGCTCGCCGCGCACGGCGGCAACGCCCTCGAAGCGCGGCTCGCCGCCGGGCAGATCGTCTCCGTGCGGCGCGTCCTCGCCGAGGAGAACATGCGGCGCATCAGGGCGGGCGAGAGTGCGGAGGAGGTGTGGCCGGACGCCGTGACCTCGGCCAACAGGGCGTTCGCCCAGCTCAGGTCGGGCCTCGCGCGCTACGCCTGAGACCGTTCGGGACTGCCGGGACCGTTCAGGAGGCGGGCGTGGCACTCAGCGGCGAGGCCAGCGACCACAGGCTCTCGAAGAGCGCCTTGCGCTGCGTGACCTTCGCCCAGCCCGCGGAGTCCGAGTCCAGGTGCCAGCGGCGCAGCATCGTCTGATAGCCCTTGAGGTCGAGGATCTCCCGCTCCGGCGGCGTCGGCGAGGGCTCCCGCACGACCTTGTCGTAGATGCCGTCGAACAGTTCCTGGCCGTTGATCAGGCAGAACTTCAGCAGCGGCGTGATGCGCAGGACCCGGAACTGGGTGTCGACCTCGGCCAGGCCCGCCCTGCGCAGGATCTGCGCGGCATGGTCCATCCGCCGCGCGTGCTCATGCACCTTGGCGAGCAGGGCCGCCCGGAACAGCGGGTCGTCCACCGCCTTGCCCTCCTCGTCGAGCATCCCGGGTATCCCCATCGGGACGGTGAAGTCCGGCACGAGGATGCGGATGGTCACGATGCGCGCGCGGCCGGGGGCGAGGGCCTCCAGGCTGATGAGCGCGGGCTGCACCACGGTCTCGCCGGTGAAGCCGATGGCATCGATCTGCGTCCGCTCGGCCGCCGCGAGGGCCTGGCCGAAGTAGTCCGGCAGCTCCCTGGCCGAGACCTCGTCACCGGCCTGCGGCCGCAGCGCCTCGTTCAGCCGCCGCACCTCCGTGAAGAGGACGAAGGCGACCAGGCTGAGCAGAGCCCCGCCCAGAAAGGCCTTGCCCTCCAGGGCGTCCCCCACCGGCTGTACGAACTGCGCGACGAGCCCGAGACAGAACACCCCGAGCAGCGCCGCCTTGGTCACCCCGCTCTCGACGCTCCGCCAGCGCTCCGCACCCCACGCCCGCGCCGTCCCGCCTTCGCCACGCGCCATCAAGTCCCCCCAGACGTCAGCACGTTGTATGCCTACCCAGGAGCGGGCTCGACGTGCTCACGACAGGGCGGGTCAGCGGGAAACTTCTCGCCCGAGGTCTTCGAGGAGGCCCAGCAGCGGCTCCAGGGAGGACAGGACGAGCCCCGCACCGGCCGCGCGCAGCCGCTCGGCGCCGGGTTCGTCCCGCGCGTACCCGATGAAGCGGACCCTCGCGTCCGTTGCCGCCGCCAGGTCGGCCGCCGTGTCGCCGATCATCAGCGCCTCGCCGGGTGCGGCCCCGAGCCCGGCGAGGGCCCGGATCAGGGGGTCGGGGTCGGGCTTGAGGAGGGCGGGGTCGGCCGTACGGCCGTAGAGGTGCGGGCCGAAGGCGTCGGCCAGGCCGTGCCGGTGGAGGTAGGCGGAGACGGCGCGCGGTGAGTTGTTGGTGACCACCGCCATGCGTACACCCCGCGCCCGCAGCGCGCGGATGAGCCGGTGGGCGCCCGGCGTGGGCGGGGCGGTGTGCGTCGCCCAGGCCTCGCCCGCCGTGAGGAGGGCCTCCAGGTCGGCGCCGAGGTCCGGGTCAGGGAGCTGCCCGGTCCCGCGCAACGCGTGCACGGCCCGCAGGATGTCCTGGGGGTCCTCCGACCTCTCGACCTCCGCCGGGAGCAGCCCGAGGACACCACGGTCGCTCGCCAGCTTCCGCAGCTCTCCGGCGACGCGCTCCGCGGACCCGTCCGGGAAGAGCGCGCAGATGGGCCCGTCGAAGTCGAGGAGCACACAGCCAACGCCGCCGCCCCTGTACGACCTGAGCCCCGTCTCCGGTTCCTGCTCTGTCTGCGGCTCCGGCTCGGGTTCCGGCTCCATCGCGCGTTCCGCGAGGGACGCCTTCTCCAGGGCGCGGCCGAACGGCCCCTCGCACCAGGAGCGCAGCGCCCGTTCCACGTGCTGCCGGTCCGGTACCCCGCCGAGCCGCAGCGGCCCGGCCGCGCGCTCCAGCGCCCGGCGGACCTTGGCCGCCGCCTCCGCGTAGTCCTCGGCGACGGGGTCCCAGGGCAGCGCGGTCAGGGCGAGCGCGGCTCTCATGATGTCCGGGAAGACGGACTGGGCGTACTCGAAGTCCAGGTAGACGGGCAGGTCGGTGGCCAGGCCCTCGGTCAGGGCACCGTGGCCCGCGCGCCGCATCGCGACGGCCCACAGCTCCGTCATGCGGACCTGCTCGTCCTTCGCGTAGTCCATGCGTACGAGGTGGGTGGCGAGGTCGTGCAGGGGGTCGCCGTACGAGGCGAGTTCCCAGTCGATGACCGCGATCCTCCTGCGGTCGACCACGACGTTGGCGCGGTGCACATCGGTGTGGAGGAGGCAGAAGGGCCGACGGGTCAGCGGCCGTCGCCCCACGTCCTCGCGGAAGTTCCGCATGACGTCGGCACCGACGCCGACCTCGGTGAAGAGCGCGTCGAACCGCCAGCGGTTGGGCCGGTGCACCCGTTCCTCGGTGAAGTCGATGAGCCGGTGAAGGAAGTCCTGGCTGTGCGGGGAGGACGGCCAGCCCGCCGGGCGCGGCGGCAGTTCACCGACGGGCACACCGGCGGCCCTCGCGAAGAACCCGGCGAGTTCCCGCATCAGCGCCTCACCGACGGCGTCGTGCGGCACCGCGTCGGAGAGCACGCGCCCCGCCCGGTAGGAGTGCAGCGACCACGCGCCGAAGTCCCGCAGGCAGCGCGGCACTTCCCTGAGGTGCCTGCTGACCACCTTGAGCAGCTCGGGCTCGCTGGGCCAGACGCGGGGCACCACCTCCACCGTCTCGCGCGGCATCCGGCACTTCACCCGGGCCCGGAACGGCATCGTCCGGAGCAGCAGGGCGAGGACCAAGCCGAGCGGGACGATGTGGTTGACGTTGTGGTGACCGGCCACGACCTCGCGGTCCGGGTGGTCCCTGTGCGCGTCGGCGAGGCGTCGGATCCACGCCTCGCGCCGACCGCTCTTCGGCGCCTCGTGGGGAGAGCGAGGCGAGGATGACGGCATGAGCGCAGACGCTACCGAAAGCCGGAGCCCGATCATGCCACTTGCCGTCTCGTGCGCACGGGCGCGCCGCGAAGCGCTCCCGTCCGCCCCTTCACCGCGGGCCGTGTGTCAGCGCGGTTTCGTGGCGCCCGGGGCCCGTACCGCTCCCAGGACCGGTACGAGGGAGGCGACCAGGTCACGCGCGCCCGCCTTGCGCAGCAGCTCCGCCTTGCGCTCGTTGCGCGCGTAGCCGAGGAACCGCACGCCCGCCTGCCGTGCCGCCTCGTAATCGGAGGGCGCGTCACCGATCATCAGGGCGTCGCGCGGCTCGGCGCCCAGGGCATTCAGGGCGCGGTGGACGCAGTAGGGGTCGGGCTTGAGGAGGCTGAGGTCGCCGGTGCGGCCGTAGACGTGCGGGCCGAAGCAGTCAAGGAGCCCGCGTGTGGCGAGGTAGGACGAGACCGGGGCCGGGGAGTTGTTGGTCGTGACGGCGAGCCGGACGCCGACCGCCGACCAGGTCCGGATCAGCGGGTCCGCGTACATGGTGGGCCATGCGGTCCGCACGGCGTGCAGCTCCTGCTGGGTGAGCCAGCGTTCGAGCTCGTCCACCAGTTCGCTGCGGGGGTGGCGGCGGTCGACGGCGCGCAGCACGACGTACGGGTCGGGCTCCGCCTTCTCCTCGTCGGTGAGCAGCTCGTGCAGACCCCGCTCCTCCAGCCACCGCACGAGGTCCCCGGCCACCCGCTGGGCCGAGAGCCCGGCGAAGAGGCGGCAGATGGGGCCGTCGAAGTCGAAGAGGACGATCCGAACTTCTGCGATCAGAAGTCGGATTACTTCGATCTCTTTCCTGTCGATCTCAGGTGAGGTCGCTTCGGAACGCGTCGAGTCTGAGTTCATTTAAGAGAGTGTCAGGTCCGTGGTGATGGTTGCCCAGAGGGCGTCGAACCACTTCTGTGACTCGTCGACGAACGTGCCGTCGCGGTCGGACGGCTCGTTCCTCTCGAAGGAGAAGAGGGGCGCGGTGATGCCCCCCGCGTCGTACATGTCCATCGCCTCGGCACCGCTCGCGTCGTCCAGGAGCACCTGCTCCCGCCCCAGTGTGTAGTAGGCGAACAGCGCCTCCCGCCCGTTCACCAGGTACAGCTTCACCGGTGTCGTGAACGGCAGGGCGCGGAACTGGACCGAGACGTCGATGCCGTGCGAGGAGCGCAGGGCGCGCAGATTGTGGCGCAGGACCTGGCCCTGGGCGTTGCGCTGGGCCAGCCAGCGGCTGTGCAGGCGGTCCGTGCTCTGCTGGTCGGCCTCCACCGGTACGGGGAAGGCGAGGGTGATGTCGCTGCTCGGCAGGAGGATGCGCACCGCGATGGAGTCGGGGCGGATACGGCCCTCGTGGATCAGGCGGACCGGTTCCCCGAGGGCCATCATCAGGGTCTCCGCCGTGTACGACACGACGTCGATCTTCACCTGGGGCTCCGCGAAGGCCACCGCGAGACGGGGCGCGAGGGCGACCATGGAGGGCTGCGGGCCCCGGCTCGCGGGGGCGGGTCCGGCCTCGGCGACGCGCGGCGGGCTGCCCTTGCTGACGTTGGACAGGAGACCTTCGCTCTGGAGCCTCTTCAGCGCCTGCCGCACGGCCCCGCGCTCCACGCCGAACTCCTCGGCGAGCTCGGCCTGCGTCGGCAGACGGTCGCCCGCTCTCAGCTCGCCGGCCCGGATGCGCTCGCGCAGGGTGTCGGCGATGTTCTCGGGTGAGCGCTTTCTGCTGCCGTTCACTGCAACGTTCTCCTGGGTCACCACCAAACGATACAACTGACGGCCATCTCGGGGGAGTTGTGGGGGAGTTGCATATTCCGGCTCACCAAGCGGGACAACCTCGGCGGAGTTGGTCGCCAACTGGCCCCAAGCTGGTAGGAGGTTCCGGCGGGCCGCTCTCAGCCCGACGCCAGGTAGAGGTCCTGGCTGATCGTGTTCCACAGCGCGTCGAACCACAGGTGGGACTGCTCGACGAACGTGGTGTCCCGCAGCCCGTCCCCCCGCTGGAAGGGGAAGAGCATCGACTGGGTGCCCTGCGCGTCGTACATCTCCAGGGACTCCTTGCCGATCTCCTCGCCCCGCTTGGCCAGCGTGTAGTACGCGAAGAGCGCCTCCGAGCCGTTCAGCAGATACAGCTTCACCGGCGGTGTGAACGGCAGCGCGCGAAAGCGCACCGAGACGTCGATGCCGTGCGAGGAGCGCAGTGTCAGGAGGTTGTGGCGCAGGACCTGGCCCTGCGCGTTGCGCTGGTCGAGCCATCTGCGGTGCACCTCGCCGCCCTCGTCGTCCCGGTCGTCGACCGGCGCGGGGAAGGCCAGGTCGATGGTGCGGCTCGGCAGCAGCACCCGGACGTCGACCTTGGCCGGTTTCCGCTGCCCCGCGTGGATCTGCCGGAGCGGTTCGCCGATCGCCATCGTGAGCGAGATGGACGTGAGGCACAGCGCGTCTATCACCACGTGCGGCGCCTCGAAGGCCGCCGCGATGCGGGGCGCGAGCCCCACCATCGTCGGCTGCGGACGCACCGCGCCGGGGTCGGCGGGCCCGCGCTCGACGGCCTCCGCGACCGTGGCCGGGCTGCCCTTGGACACGTTGGACAGGAGGTGCTCGCGGTGCAGTATCCGCAGCGCCTCGCGGACGGCACCGCGCTCCACGCCGAACTCGTCGGCCAGCTCGGCCTGCGTGGGCATGCGCTGGCCCGGTCGCAGCGAACCGGACCTGATCCGGTCGCGCAGGGTATCCGCCACCTCGCGATGAGTGCGCTGCGGCCTCTTGTTCCCGTTGACCGGGGCATGGTCAGTAGTCACAACCAAACGGTACAACTTCGCGCCATCTCAGGGGAGTTGTAAGAAAGGTGGTTATGAGTCGACTCTCGCGGAGATAACCCAGGAGAAGTTGGTAGCCAACTTGGGCGACATGGTCAGGCCCCTCAGGGCTTGGTCACCAGCCCTCGGCCGCAGCGGCGAAGTCCCGCCGACGGCGGCCAGTTGGTCACCGGCTGAACGGGGTCCGCCGCCCCGATCCCGAAGGAGGGAACGCCATGCCGCTCATCGCCATCGTCGTCGCCGCCCTCGCCATCGGATTCGAGCAGCTCGTCCAGTGGAAGTACGGGCCGCTGGGAATCGTCGCCTTCATCCTGCTCACCGTGGGCATCAAGGCCAAGAACACCAAGCTGAGCGGAGCCGGAGCCGCGCTCCTGATCCTGCTCCTCGCCCAGTCGGGCTGAACCGGCCCCGGAGGCCGGACCGCCCGCACCACAGACCCGGCTGACCGGGCTCCCATCCGGAGGGGAGCCGGGAGTCCGATCAGCCGCCGAAGAAAGAGCCCCGGCTCCCGGCTACGGGGAGCCGGGGCTCCCCGCTCTCCGCCCGGGGCGCAACCGACCACGCCGGCGCCCCGGGCGGACGCCCGCTCAGACCAGCAGGTCGTCGACCTGCGCCTCGCCCTCGCGATACCGCCGGGTGATCTCCGCGCTGCAGTCGTCCGCCGTGCGCTGGAGGAGCTGGCGGCGGCGGGAGACCTGCTGTTCATAGCGGACGAGGCGGCCCATGGCCGCGTGCAGCTCCTCATCCGTGCGCGCCGCCAGGTCGGAGAGCTCGACCTCGGCGAGCATCTCCGTGGCGAGGCGGCGGTACTCCTCGCCGTGCGGGGTGCCGAGCGTGACGTGCCGCGCCGACGAGCGGTGCCGTGCCGGGGCGTCGGCGAGGATCTCCGAGAGCCGGTCGACGACCGCCGCGTCCGGCGTGGCCGCCAGCGGATCGCGCGGGTCCCTCCGGCGTGCCAGCTCCGCCCGCAGGATGTCGATGCGGCCCTGGAGCAGCCGCCGCACATAACTGAGGTCGGCCTCGTCCTGCTGCGCCGCTCTGCGCAGTTCACGCAGCTCACCCAGGCGCCGCGCGGCCAGGTCGAGCTCGGGCACGTCGGGCAGCGCCGGGCCCGCCGTGCGCTGTGCGGGCGGACGCGCAACCGTCGTGCGCCGCAGCGAGATGATGCGCGCGGGCGGCTGCCCCGCACCTGGTGTGCTCATGTGCCTCTACCCGTCCCCTCGACCGGCCGACGCGGTGCACCGCGTGCAAGCATGGTGCCACTCCGAGTGGCCGCTATGGGAGCGAGTGCCCGGAATCGGCCCCAGATGGGGGGATCCAGCGCGCCCATGGGGCGCACGCCGGTCGTAGTGCCGGGCACGGCATGATGACCGTATGCGAGCTGTGGTGCAGAGGGTCGACGGCGCGAGCGTCGTCGTCGAGGGCGAGGACGGCCCCGAGACAGTGGGCGAGATCAGCGGCGAGGGCCTGTGCGTCCTGGTGGGCGTCACGCACGACGACACCGAGGAGAAGGCCGCGCAGCTCGCCAGGAAGCTGTGGACACTGCGCATGCTGACCGACGAGAAGTCGTGCGCCGACATCGACGCGCCCCTCCTCGTCATCAGCCAGTTCACGCTCTACGGAGACGCCCGCAAGGGCCGCCGCCCCACCTGGAACGCGGCGGCCCCCGGCGCTGTCGCCGAGCCCCTGGTCGACGAGGTCGTCGCACGGCTCCGCGCGCTCGGCGCCACGGTCGCGACGGGCCGCTTCGGGGCGCGGATGCGGGTGGGCCTGACGAACGACGGACCGTTCACGGTCGTGCTCGACATGTGAGCCGCCCCGACCGGAGCCGTCGGGCGGCTCACATGTCGAGCA
>NZ_JASKYR010000271.1:0-2361 GCF_041028215.1 Streptomyces flavofungini | reverse complement strand
TTTCTAAGGAGCACTTCTTACCGAAATATTTCGGTCAGAGGCCAGTTCATCAGCGAACGTCTGATGCTGGTTGCTCATGGGTGGAACGTTGACTACTCGGCCTGTTTCACGGGCCGGAGGCTGCCAGTACTGCTCGTAAGAGCGTGGAACGCCTTCTTACCGAAATATTTCGGTCAGAGGCCAGTTCATCAGCGAACGTCTGATGCTGGTTGCTCATGGGTGGAACGTTGACTACTCGGCCTGTTTCACGGGCCGGAGGCTGCCAGTACTGCTCGTAAGAGCGTGGAACGCACGATCTCCGGACGGAAAAGGGCCGGGCACGCTGTTGGGTATCTGAAGGTATGGCCGTATGGCTGCCTTCGATGCCGACCCCAGTGCACTCGGGCTACTGGTCCGGGGTGATGGGTGGTTGGTCGTTGTTTGAGAACTGCACAGTGGACGCGAGCATCTGTGGCCAAGTTTTTAAGGGCGCACGGTGGATGCCTTGGCACCAGGAACCGATGAAGGACGTGGGAGGCCACGATAGTCCCCGGGGAGTCGTCAACCAGGCTTTGATCCGGGGGTTTCCGAATGGGGAAACCCGGCAGTCGTCATGGGCTGTCACCCGCTGCTGAACACATAGGCAGTGTGGAGGGAACGCGGGGAAGTGAAACATCTCAGTACCCGCAGGAAGAGAAAACAACCGTGATTCCGGGAGTAGTGGCGAGCGAAACCGGATGAGGCCAAACCGTATACGTGTGAGACCCGGCAGGGGTTGCGTGTACGGGGTTGTGGGATCTCTCTTTCACAGTCTGCCGGCTGTGAGACGAGTCAGAAACCGTTGATGTAGGCGAAGGACATGCGAAAGGTCCGGCGTAGAGGGTAAGACCCCCGTAGTCGAAACGTCAGCGGCTCGTTTGAGAGACACCCAAGTAGCACGGGGCCCGAGAAATCCCGTGTGAATCTGGCGGGACCACCCGTTAAGCCTAAATATTCCCTGGTGACCGATAGCGGATAGTACCGTGAGGGAATGGTGAAAAGTACCGCGGGAGCGGAGTGAAATAGTACCTGAAACCGTGTGCCTACAAGCCGTGGGAGCGTCGGACATCAAGCTTGCTTGGTGTCTCGTGACTGCGTGCCTTTTGAAGAATGAGCCTGCGAGTTTGCGGTGTGTTGCGAGGTTAACCCGTGTGGGGAAGCCGTAGCGAAAGCGAGTCCGAATAGGGCGATTTAGTAGCGCGCTCAAGACCCGAAGCGGAGTGATCTAGCCATGGGCAGGTTGAAGCGGCTGTAAGAGGTCGTGGAGGACCGAACCCACCAGGGTTGAAAACCTGGGGGATGACCTGTGGTTAGGGGTGAAAGGCCAATCAAACTCCGTGATAGCTGGTTCTCCCCGAAATGCATTTAGGTGCAGCGTCGTGTGTTTCTTGCCGGAGGTAGAGCACTGGATAGGCGATGGGCCCTACCGGGTTACTGACCTTAGCCAAACTCCGAATGCCGGTAAGTGAGAGCGCGGCAGTGAGACTGTGGGGGATAAGCTCCATGGTCGAGAGGGAAACAGCCCAGAGCATCGACTAAGGCCCCTAAGCGTACGCTAAGTGGGAAAGGATGTGGAGTCGCAGAGACAACCAGGAGGTTGGCTTAGAAGCAGCCACCCTTGAAAGAGTGCGTAATAGCTCACTGGTCTAGTGATTCCGCGCCGACAATGTAGCGGGGCTCAAGCGTACCGCCGAAGTCGTGTCATTCCAGCATGAGGGCCAACGCCCGCTGGGATGGGTAGGGGAGCGTCGTGTGCCGGGTGAAGCTGCGCCGGAAGGCAGTGGTGGACGGTTCACGAGTGAGAATGCAGGCATGAGTAGCGATACATACGTGAGAAACGTGTGCGCCGATTGACTAAGGGTTCCTGGGTCAAGCTGATCTGCCCAGGGTAAGTCGGGACCTAAGGCGAGGCCGACAGGCGTAGTCGATGGATAACCGGTTGATATTCCGGTACCCGCTGTGAAGCGTCAAACATCGAGCCCATTAATGCTAAGGCCGTGAAGCCGTCCTGATCTCTTCGGAGTTGAGGGAAGTGGTGGAGCCGCTGACCCAAGGTGGTAGTAGGTGAGTGATGGGGTGACGCAGGAAGGTAGTCCAGCCCGGGCGGTGGTTGTCCCGGGGTAAGGGTGTAGCCCGTCATCTAGGCAAATCCGGATGACATGTGGGTGAGACCTGATGCCGAGCCGATTGTGGTGAAGTGGATGATCCTATGCTGTCGAGAAAAGCCTCTAGCGAGTTTCATGGCGGCCCGTACCCTAAACCGACTCAGGTGGCCAGGTAGAGAATACCGAGGCGTTCGGGTGAACTATGGTTAAGGAACTCGGCAAAATGCCCCCGTAACTT
>NZ_JASKYR010000270.1:0-9359 GCF_041028215.1 Streptomyces flavofungini | reverse complement strand
CCGCTGGTGTGGTTCAGGAGCTGCCGCGCGCATGGCMCCGGGYCACGCTGCGGCAGCCGGGGAAGCACCTTGCCGATGGTGTCGTCCAGACGCAGCTTCCCCCGGCCGACGAGCCGGAGGGCGACGGCACCGCTGTACGCCTTGGCCGTACTGGCGATCCGCATGTGGTCGGTGACCGCGACCGGGCGGCCGGTGCCCGTCTCGGCGGTGCCCGCCCGGAGGACCTCGACGCGGGACCCGCGCTTGAGGACGGCGATCGCTCCGGGCGGGCCGCCGGGAGCGGTGGTCAGGTCCCGTAGCTGCCCTCGCAACGCGCGGCTGTCGTCGGCGGCGACGTGCGCGGCGCCGGCCGGAGCGTTCAGCAGCCCCGCCGTGCAGGCGGCGGCCAGCAGAGTGACAAGAGGAAGACGGACCCGCGAGCGGCTGCGAACTGGCACGGAAGGACTCCTGAAGCATGAGCGCGGTGGGACGCCCAGCCTCACCCGCCGGCCGCGAACCCGCGCGCGGCGCTGCTCCATCCAGCCCCGGAACCCTTCTGATGGCCCTCCGCGGCGTCGGGGGCGCAGGCGAAGACCTGGTCGAGGCCGAGCCGGTGCAGGGTCCGCCAGAGCTGGTCGGACACGGCGACCAGAACGATCTCCGCCCGCGCGCTGCTCGCGCGGTTGCGGGCGAAGAGCAGGGCACCGATACCGCTGGAGTCACACAGCCCGAGCGCCGCCAGGTCCACGACCAGACGCTGTCCGGGCCGCAGTTCGAGCGCGGCGAGCTGGTCGCGCAGCCGGTGCGCGCTGTCGTAGTCGAGGTCACCGGCGACCTGTACGACGGGACCGGACGACACGACACGAGCGGTGACGGTGAGCGGGTTCATGTGCAGTAATTCGCCGCCAGAGGGAGTGCGGATTGGTGGACACAGCACATGGCGCGCCGCCGTCGGCCGTCTGGGCCCTCATGTGCTCCATCCCTTGTGCCCCCGCGATCGCTCTTCATCCCGGGCGGGACGCGGGCACCCGCAGCGCCGCGAGCACCGGCAGGTGATCCGTGGCCGCCCGCAGGTCCCGTTCGACAACCCCGGGCAGCCCCATCGGCACCCCGCAGCCCAGCACCTCCACCTCCCGCGTGGCGAAGACGGCGTCGATGCGCTGCAAGGGGTCACCGAGGCGGGTGGTGTGTTCCCGCCCCCACGGTTTCGCCGCCCAGCCGTCCTGGAGGGTGTTGGCGAGCAGCCCGAAGGTGCGGCCGTCGGGCCGGTCGTTGAAGTCGCCGCCGACGACGGCGTGCGGCACCTCAAGGGCCGACAGCCTCTCCAGGAGCAGTCGGCCCTGCTCGTAGCGCTCACGGTCGTCGATGCTCAGATGGCAGCTGAGGACCCCGAGCCGGGCCCCGCCGAACCGCAGCACGGCGGTCGAGAAGCCGCGTTGGTGCAGGCCGGGGGTGCGCGGCAGGAGGACGTCGGCGGTCCTCTCCACGTGGGCGCGGAGCGAGGAGAGGATCATCGGGCCGGACGCGGTGGCACCGCCCGCGACGTACACGAGACCGCTGGTACGGGCGAGCCGGGCGGCGGCCTTGCGCCAGCGGAAGAACCTCGGCGCCTCCTGGACGCAGACGACGTCGGGCCGGCAGGCCCGGATCACCCGGGCCAGGGCGGTGACGTTGTCGCGCATGGAGCGGATGTTGTAGCTCAGCACGCGCACGACCGCGCATCCGTCCGGTTCCGTCGCCGACTCGGGCAGATCCCGCACACCGCGTCCCTTCATGTCAGTCCCCCACCTGGCGCTTCGTCTTAAAGGTCCACCGGCTCCACCATCTCACCCGGTCTTCGCCGACGCTCCGGTCACCGGCTCCGGTGCGGGCGCCGGAGCCGGAGCGGGGCCGCCCTCGCTGAGGCCGAACCGGCCGTGGAACCTGCGCAGGAAGCCCGGCGCGTACCAGGCCGAGCGGCCGAGCAGCCGCATCGCGGCCGGTACGAGGATGCCGCGGACGGCGATCGCGTCGATGAGGATGGCGAGACCGCTGCCCAGGCCGAAGAGCTGCATGAAGCTGATCTCGGCGGTGCCGAAGGCGAAGAAGCTCACCGCGATCAGCGCCGCCGCGGCGCTGACGATGCGTCCGGTGTGCCCGAGGCCGTTGGCGACGGCCGATTCGTTGTCCTGGCCCAGTTCGTGCAGCTCCTTGATCCGGCTGGTGACGAACACCTCGTAGTCCATCGACAGGCCGAAGGCGACGCAGAACATCAGCACCGTCATCGACGTCTCCATCGGCTGCGGCGTGAAGCCGAGCAGACCGGAGAGGTGCCCGTCCTGGAAGATCCAGGTCATGACGCCGATGGTGGCTCCCAGGCTGACGGCGTTGAGGACGAGTGCGCGCAGCGGCTGCACGATGCTGCCGGTGAACAGGAAGAGCAGCAGGAAGGTGGTGACGGCGATCAGGCCCACGGCGAGCGGGAGCCGCCCGGCGATGGAGTCGTTGGAGTCGACCAGTTCGGCGTCGGCGCCGCCCACGAGCGGGTGCGTCCCGGTGGGCGGAGTGGTCTCGCGGACCTTCTCCACCAGGTCCTTGGCCCGGTCGGACTTCGGGGTGAGCGTGCTCACCACGTTGAGCTGCTGTCCGGCGGAGGTGCCGAGCGCCGCGTTGCCGGGTCCGGTGGGCTCGGTGCGCCCCCCGGCGTAGACGCCGGTGCTCGCCTCGACCCTGGCGATGCCGTCGAGGCGGGACAGTTGTGCCGCGTACGACTCCAGCCGGGTCTTGTCCACGGCCTCGTCGATGACGACGTGCAGGGCGGCGGCGTCGTTGCCGTGGAAGTTCTCCCGCAGCGCGGCCGAGACCTGGCGGCTCTCCGCGCCCTCGGGCAGGACGCGTTCGTCGGCCGTGCCGAAGGTGATGCCGAGGAGCGGGCCCGCGGCGAGCAGCAGGACCGCGAGCACGGGCAGCGCGGTGAGTGCGGGCCGCCGCATGACGGTGCGGGCGAGCCGTCCCCACAGCGGGGTCCCGCCCGGGGCACGGCCCGGCTTCACCCACGGCATCCGGCCGCTGTTCACCCGGTGTCCCAGGATGGTGAGCAGGGCGGGCATCACGAACAGCGTGGCGACGGCCGCGATGACCACGACGCCGACCCCGGAGTAGCCGAAGGAGCGCAGGAAGTACTGCGGGAAGACCATCAGCGCGGCGAGCGCGGCCGCGACCGTCGCCGCGGAGAACGCCACGGTGCGTCCCGCGGTGCTCATGGTCGTGCGGACGGCGTCCTCCACCCGTGCCCCCGCGGCGAGCTCCTCCCGGAAGCGGCTGATCATCAGCAGGGCGTAGTCGACGCCGAGGCCGAGCCCGAGGGCCGTGGTCAGGTTGATCGCGAAGATGGAGACATCGGTGACGCCGCCGACCAGGGAGAGCTCGGCGAACACACCGACGATGGCGATGAGGGCGATGACCAGCGGCAGCAGCGCGGAGACCACGGTGCCGAAGACGACGAGGAGCAGCAGGAGGATGAGCGGTACGGCGATCGTCTCGGCCAGGACGAGGTCCTCCTCGGTCTGCGGCCCCATCTCGTTGCTCACCCCGGCGCTGCCTCCGGCCTTCACGGTGAGCGTGTCCTCGTAGGTGCCCGCGTAGGCGTCGATGACCTCTTTGGCGTTGTCCTGCTGCTCCATGTCGTGGCCCTTCACACGGGCGAGCACGATGGCCTCCCGGCCGTCCTTGGAGCGCAGGTCGGGGCTGTTCGTGTCCCAGTACGAGACCACGTGGGTCAGCTTCTCGGCGTCCTTGAGGTCGGCGACCAGCGCCTGGCCGGTCTTCCGGGTGTCCGGGGCGTCGACGCGGCCCTTCTCGGGGCGCACCAGCAGCACCAGATTGGTCTCACCGCCGAACTTCTCGTCGATGACCGCTCTGGCCCGGGAGGACGGGGACGCCGGGTCGTCGAAGCCTCCCCCCAGCAGTTTTCCGAACGCGCCTGCGCCCAGGACGCCCATCAGGGCCACCGCGACGACGGTGACGACGAGGACCAGCCGGGACCGGCGGATTGTCAGTTCGGCTATGCGTTCGAACACGCGCACTCTCCAGCAGAGTTGAGGTGAAGGGACTTGCGGCGGCCGGAATGCGGCCCGGCACGCGGTACGCGCGCCTCATCGCCGTGCCCGACGCTAGCGGGGGACAACTTGATTTGGCAGTGTTAGATTTTCTTCACACCTTGGCCGTTCTGGTGTCGCGGCGGGCCCGGCGGCCGTACTGTCGCGGCATGTCCACCGACCAAGCACCGACGGCGCGGCCGTCCCTGCGCGAGCGGCGCCGGGCCGTCGCCGCCCAGGAGATAGTGAGCGCAGCCGAGGCCCACATCGTCGAGAACGGCCCGCATGCGCTGTCCCTGCGCGCCGTGGCCCGCGACCTCGGCATGACCGTGCAGGCGCTCTACCACTACTTCCCGAGCCGCGACGACCTGGTCACGGCGTTGATCACCAAGGCGTACGACGACCTCGCGGACGCCGTGCAGGCCGCCACCGAGGCCACGCCCGACGATCTGGACCTGCCGGGGATGGTGGTGGCCGCCGAGGGGTACCGCCGCTGGGCCATCGACCACCCCGAGCGGTTCCAGCTCCTGTACGGGGCGCCGCTGCGGCACTATCACGCGCCCGTCGACGGACCCACCACCCGGGCGAACCTGCGGATGAGCGCGGTCTTCGAGCGGGAGCTCTACCGTGGCTTCACACGGGAGCAACTGGCCGCGATCGACGTACGCTCGCTCTCCCCGGAGTTCCTCTCGCGCCTGGAGACGACGCCGATGTCGGGCGAGGAGGCCCTGCCGCCCCCGGCGACCGCCCTCATGCTGAGCGTGTGGGGGTATGTGCACGGCATGGTCGTCCTCGAGGTCTTCGGGCACACCGGTTTCCTCGGCGCCCACCAGGCCGAGCTCTACCGCATGGCGATGCGGAACCTCCTCGACGACACCCGCCGCCGCGTTCCCGCGCCGCCGTCGGGCTGAGAACGCGAAGGCGGGGCGGGSCGGACCCTTGCCGGGTCCGGCCCGCCCCGCCCCATCACGCCAGGGAAGGCCGTGCGCTTTCGCTGCGGAAGGCCGTGCGCCTCCGTTACGGGAGGCTGTGCACCTTCGGGCCGACGGCGTTCGACCACGCGTTGCCCGCCGTCGCGTCCCAGTTCGTCGACCACGTCATGGCGCCGCGCAGCGCCGGGTAGGTCTTCGACGGCTTGAAGGAGCCGCAGCCGGTGCCGCGGGTCAGGCAGTCGAGGGCGTTGTTGACGACCGACGGGGCGACGTAGCCGCTGCCCGCGCCCCGCGTCGACGCCGGGACACCGATGCCGACCTGCGAGGGATCGAGGCCGCCTTCGAGCTGGATGCAGGCCAGCGCGGTCAGGAAGTCCACGCTGCCCTGGCTGTAGACCT
This sequence comes from Streptomyces flavofungini, assembly GCF_041028215.1. Taxonomy (GTDB): domain Bacteria; phylum Actinomycetota; class Actinomycetes; order Streptomycetales; family Streptomycetaceae; genus Streptomyces; species Streptomyces flavofungini_B. The sequence goes on along the minus strand of NZ_JASKYR010000270.1, from coordinate 3,973 downwards.
TGCCGTCACAGCCCAGCATCGAACCGCTGTTGTAGTACTGCATGTTGACGACCGTGAGGATGTCCTTCACGTTCAGCGCCGTCTGGAAGTAGCCGCCCGAGGTGGACTGCATGTCGATGGTCTGCGGTGCCATGGTGAGCACCATCTTCGGGCCCGCCTTCGCGGCGAGCTGGCGCAGCGCCTTCGTCATGTAGGTGGGGTTGAGGCCGTTCTCCAGGTCGATGTCGACGCCGCTGAAGCCGTACTCCTGCATCAGCGCGTAGGCGCTGTTGGCGAAGGCCGTCGCGGAGGCGTCGCTGTTGACGGAGATCGTGCCCTTCTCGCCGCCGACCGAGAGGATCACGGACTTGCCCGCGGCCTTCTTCGCGGCGATGTCCGCCTTGAAGTCGGCGGTGGAGGAGTAGCCGACGGCCGGGTCCAGGTTGAAGGTGATCTGGCCCGGGGTGGTGGTGGCGTCGGCGAAGGAGACGGCGATGATGTCGTACTCCGAGGAGACGTCCCGCAGCTTCTGCACGGTCGCGCCGTTGTTGAAGTTCTGCCAGTAGCCGGTCAGGGCGTGCTTGGGCACGGGGCCGCCGTCGCCGCCGCCGTTGCCCTTGGGGGTCTTCACCGACACCGCCGTCGACTTCGCGGACTCCCCCGCCGCGTTCGTGGCGCTCACCTGGAAGCTGTAGGTGGTCTCCGGAGTCAGACCGGTGACGGTGGTGGAGGCGCCGGTGGCCGAGGCGACCTTCGTGCCGTCGCGGTAGACCGTGTAGCCGGTCGCCGTGGACACCGGGGTCCAGGACAGGTCGACCGATGTGGATGTCGTCGTGCCCGCCGCGAGGCCGGTGGGCACGGCCGGTATCTCCACCGGGTCGGTGCCGCCGCCTCCGTCGGGTCCGAGGACGCTCACGTCGTCCGCGTAGTACGCGCTCTGTCCGTACCAGCCGTGGGTGTAGACGGTGACGGAGGTGGTGTTCGCGCCGGTGGTGAAGCTGGTGGAGAGCTGCTGCCAGGACGAGTTGCCCGGCGTCCAGGTCGACACGTCGGTGGTGCCGGTGCCGCGGGCGCCGAGGTAGGCGTAGCCGCCCTGCACCCAGCTGCTGAGCTTGTACGTCGAGTTCGGCTTCACCTTGACGATCTGGGAGCACTCGGCGTTGCTCTGGCCCGCGGGCGTGGCCTTGAGCGCCTTCGCGCCGCCGTGCACGGGGGAGGTGACGGCGGCACCGCTGTTGGCGGCACAGGTCCAGTTGCTCAGGTCCGACTCGAACCCGGCGTTCTTGGCGACGTTGACGTCCGCCGCCGCGCTGCCCGCCGCTCGGGCGTCCGCCGACTGCGCGGGTGCGGCGAGCGCGGTGACGGCGAGCGCGGCGGCCGCACCGACGGCGATCGCCGCGCCGAATCTGTGGCGGACACCGGGTCTGCCCTGACGTACACGGTCCACGGAGAGCCTCCGATGAGAGGGGGCGGAAAGGAACTTGAGGAACTCGACTGGAGGAAGTTGTCGACGGTGGCCACCGCCGTTGTGCGCAAAGTTGGTCCAGACCAATGCCGTTGTCAAGACTTCCGGCAAGACTGCTGAGGAAGCGGGTGCGGGCAGCCGCCTCCGGAAGCGCGAACGGCTCGACGGGCGCCGCGCGGTCCCGGGACCCGGCCTCGCGCATTGCCAGGGGCGTCGGTTTCGCGACAATCGAAATGTCCGGTGAACGCGGGGCCGTGACCCGCCGTATGGAAGCGGTGACAGGCGTCGGCGGTCCGGTCGCCCGCGCCGCGCGGTCCTGGCTCGTCGAGTGAAGGGAATCCGAGGACCCATGCCTCCAGAGATTGTCAGTCAGCAGGGCGCACTGGCCGGAGAGCGGTTCGGCATCGGAGCGAAGCCCCTCACGTTCGGCCGCAAACCGGCGAACGACGTGGTGATCCGCGACGCGAGCATCTCGCGGTTCCATGCCGAGGTACGCCGCGAAGGGCATGGCTTCATGCTGTACGACCTGGGCAGCAGCAACGGCACGTTCGTCAACGGGGAGCGCACGACGTCCCGCGTGCTCCAGCCCGGCGACTTGATCACGATCGGCGAGGAAACGTTCCGCTTCGATGCGGCCGGTCCGATGGAAACCATCATGGACCTCTCCGTGCTCCAGGCCCTCACACCACCGCCCGCCGAGCAGTCGGTACCGGTCCTCAAGGTCACCGTGTCGGGCGGCGGACCCGTGGGGCTGGCCTTCGCCCTGCTGCTCGAATCACTGCTCGGCGAGCGGGTCGCCATCACGGTCTACGACGGCCGCTGGACGCGCGCCGGGAACAGGGTCGTCTGGAAGGACGCCAAGCAGGGCAACGTCCGGCGGCAGCAGGTCGTCACGGTCCAGAGCCGCCAGTACCTGGGCCTCCCCCTTGAGGTCCGGGAACGGCTCTTCAGGGAGGGCACGTACAGCGAGATGTGGCCCGCGGGCCCCGACTCGATCAACGGCCACAACCCGCGTAACATCCGCATCGCCTACGTGGAGGACACGCTCCTCGATCTGGCCAACGACAAGCCGGACCGCATCCGCCTGGTCCCCGAGCGGTTCGACGCGGTCACGCACGAGAAGACCGCCGCCGCCGGCCATGTGCTCGCCATCTGCGAAGGCGGGCGTTCCCGGACGCGCGAGCACTTCGCCGAGAAGTTCGGCCAGGCCGACAAGTCGATCTACTCCCTCGAAGGCAAGCACCTTCAGGACGTGGTGCTCGGCCTGAAGGTGAAGTCGGGGCTGCCGGATGCGATGTCCGTGCTCCTGACCGTGGCGCAGAACCGCTTCCTCCTCAACTCCCTGCGCGGCGAGGGTTTCCTCAACATGCGGCTCACCGACGAGGAGGCGAAGGAGGTGGTCGGCATCGACCCCGTACGCCAGGTGTTCGAGGAGTGCATCGCCTCACGGCCGTGCGTGATGAACCGGGGCGAGGACGGCGACTTCCGCTGCGACACCCACAGCACGCTCTTCCTGCCCGCCCTGATCAAGGGGTCGGCGCTGTGGAAGCGGGTCAAGGAGGGCCTCGCGCTGTTCGCGGTGCCCGAGTCCGACCTGACCGCCGTGACCGCGTTCCGCCTCGACATGGTGCAGCGTCCCCGGTTCACCGCGCGGCTGTACCCCCGGACGTCCGCCGGGCCCGGCACGTACGGTTTCCTGCTCGGGGACGCCGCCAACGCCATTCACTTCTGGCCGGGACGCGGCCTCAACAGCGGCTGGGGCTCGGTCATCTCGCTCGCCAGGTCGCTCAGCGGCACCTGGCGGGGGCGGCCGTTCCGCGACGCGGACTTCGTGCGCCACGAGGCGGCCATGTCGATGCTCCAGTACCGGCACAAGAGCCGCGCCTGGAACTCGATGATCACCACCGACGAGCACGGCGTGACCCGGGCCATCAAGGACAAGATCCAGCAGAGCGTCACGGAGGCCGCGGAGGCGGGCGCGGGCCTGGACCGGGACTCCGACCTCGCGGCACTGATGACCCAGCTGCGCTCCATCCGCGACCGCCTCGCACCCCGGATCGCCGGGATGCCCGACGACGCGACGCTCCTGGAACACCTGGAGTCACTGCGCGGCCAGACCCTGTACACCCTGGTCCGCAGCGGTGCCTGGGACACGCAGATCGTCGGCGGCGAGGAGGTCGACATCGACATCTTCTATCCCGCGGAGCGACTGGATTCGGCCCGGGAAGACGCGCCCCGGCCCGCCGAACGGCCCGCGCCGTCCGAAGGCGTCGCGGAGTTCGCCGAACGGTGCCGGGAACAGGACAGTGTGCCCAGCGCCTAGGTGTATTGATCACCAGCATTGTCGACGGCGGCCCGCAGCCGCAGCCATCCGGGATCCGCCGCGCTCGTGGCGGTCACGGTCTCCAGGTCCTCCGCCGCCCAGGACCACGATCCGTCGGTGAGCAGCAGGTGCGTCTCCGGATCGCCGTCGTCGGGGATCTCCGGAACGCCCTGTACCTCGGAGAGCCCCTCGGGGGCCCACCGCAC